>NZ_JBSSCC010000023.1:0-48140 GCF_054059455.1 Thermostichus sp. MS-CIW-23
GGGATACCGCCATTCTGGTTGGAAACAAACAGAATGCTATCGCTGCATAGTTGAACAGTGATGTTCAGCAGTGTTCAGCGTAAATGTATCAGCAATTGGTAAGCTAGGGATCCCAATCCCTGAGGTCTTGCCCCTGTGACAGATCCCAATGCCATTCGGATCACCTTTTTGGGCACCAGCTCCGGCATGCCCACCCGCCAGCGCAATGTCTCTGGGGTGGCGGTGCAGTTTCCCCAGCGGTCGGAATGGTGGCTGTTCGATTGCGGCGAGGGCACCCAGCACCAGTTGCTGCGCCTAGATGAGCTGCGCCCCAGCCAGTTGCGCCGCATTTTTATCACCCACATGCACGGGGATCACATCTACGGCCTGCCGGGGCTGTTGGCCTCCTGTGGCTTGGGCAGCACCCCTGAGCACATCGATATCTACGGCCCGCCGGGCCTGGAAGAGTACCTGAAGGCCGTGTTGCGCTACAGCGAGACGCGCATCCCCTATGGCTTCCGCGTTCACACCGTCGAAACCGGTCTCATCCTGCAAGAGCCGGAATACTCCGTCTTCTGCGCGCCCTTGGATCACCGGGTGCCCGCCTTCGGCTACCGCGTGGTGGAACAGGATCGGCCAGGCAGCTTTAATGTGGCCAAAGCCCAAGCCGATGGGATCCCCTTTGGCCCTCTGTATGGGCAGCTCAAGGCCGGCCAATCCATCATCTGGCAGGGCCGCTGCTTTCACGGACGGGATTATGTGGGGGATCCCATTCCGGGCCGCAAATTCTCCTACTGCACCGACACGATTTTCTGCCGCAATGCTGTTGATCTCTCCCGGGCTGCGGATCTGGTCATCCACGAGGCTACCTACGCTCAGGCTGACTTGGAGCTGGCCCGCCGCTCTAAGCATTCCACCGCCGCCATGGCCGCCCAAGTGGCCGCCGAAGCCAAGGCCCAAGCTTTGATCCTCACCCACTTCAGCCCCCGCTACACCCCAGAGGCCCCCATTACCTTGGAAGACCTGCTGGCAGAAGCTCAGGCCATTTTTCCCAATACCCTGCTGGCCCGCGATCGGCTGACCTACGAGATCCCCCGTCGCAGCCCGTCCCCTCTGCCGGTGGGTGTGGGCTTGCCTCGCTAGAATGGTAGAACTGACTGTCTCAACCGGCAATGACGGATCCCAGACCTTACCCCGAACGCCCCCAATTTCCAGAGCGGCCCAAAACCGAACAACTGGATCAAACTGCCAACGAATGGCGAGCCTTCAGCGCTTTGCCTCCTGCCACCTCTCTGCCCCCGGTTCAAGCCGAGCGGCCAGTCCCGCAAACGGCTGCTGAGGGGGAAACCCTGCCGAAATTGGCTCCCTGGAGCAAACGAATTGGGGCCTTTGCCCTCGACTTTGGGCTGGGGCTGGGGATCTCCTACCTAGCCCAAGGCTTGGCTGCTCTGGTAGGGGCCAATGCAGGCGCCGTGGACATGACCGGCTATCTCGCCTTCTTCGCCACCTGGCTGGTGAACCGCGGCTATTTCCAATCCCGTCCTGAGGGCCAAAGCCTCGGCAAATGGCTGCTGAACATCAAAACCCTGGATCCCGAGACCGAAGCCTCGCCGCACCTGGTTCGTTCTCTGGCTCGAGAGGGGGTGCTCTCCCTCTTTGTGCTTACAGAGGCCCTGCTGGTGCCTCTGGCTGCGGATGGGCTGTTTGCCGTCTTCGACAAGGAAAAACGCCAAACCATTCACGACCGCGCCGGACGCACCCTGGTCGTGGAAGCGGAGCGGGGCTATCACCTGGATGAAAAAGTCCTGCAGTTTTTGCAGGACATCCTAGAGGGGGACGCTGCTGACGACGTCAAATCGGCTGCTCGCGACCTGCTGCGCCAAGCCCAGCGCAATGACACCGTGCGGGATCTGTCCAAGCAGTTGCAGCGCCTGAGCAAAGATGTGGATCGCAACGCCCGTAGCCTACGGCAACAAACGGGCAAGCACGTGAAAACTTGGGTTGATTCCGTCAAGGAAAAGTTGGATAATTGGTGATCGCGCTTATTGAGGCAAACCCATATCTCCAGCCTTAGGGCCTGGGATTGCAGTTTCCTCATTGCCGTTTACCTTCGTCTTGGGATCCGTCATGGCTAAAGCAAAGGGTGCCCGCATCATCATCACCCTGGAGTGCACCGAGTGCCGCACCAACGTCAACAAGCGCTCTCCAGGTGTGAACCGCTATACCACCACCAAAAACCGCCGTAACACAACAGCCCGCTTGGAGCTGAAGAAATTCTGCCCTCACTGCAACCGCCACACCGTCCACAAAGAGATTAAGTAGTTCAAGCCGTTTCGCCGTTCTCCTGACCTATGGTTTACGCTCGCCGCCGCCTGTCTCCCATCAAGCCGGGAGAGCCCATTAGGTACACCGATGTGGAGCTGCTCAAGAAATTTGTGACCGAGCGAGGCAAGATCTTGCCCCGCCGCATCACCGGCCTGACCGCCAAACAGCAGCGGGAGCTCACTGCCGCGATCAAACGAGCGCGCATCATGGGTCTTCTTTACTTTGTCAACAAAGAGGGATAGCTTTCTCCGGATCCCGATGGGCCTGCAGCTTTCGCCGGAACTCCAAGCCCGCCTATCCCCACCCCTCGATATCGGTGGGGTCAAGGTTTTGAGTCGCGTCTTTCAGGCGCCACTGTCAGGGGTAACCGACCAGGTCTTTCGAGGGCTGGTACGCCGTTTTGCCCCCCACAGCTTGGTCTACACGGAAATGGTCAGTGCGACCGGCTTGCACTATGCCCGCCAGTTGCCCCGCATCATGGAGGTCGGCGAGGGAGAGCAGCCCATCGGCATCCAATTGTTTGATTGTCGGCCCGACTTTCTGGCGGAAGCGGCCCGCATGGCGGTGGACGAAGGGGCGACCTTGGTGGACATCAACATGGGCTGCCCGGTGAACAAGATTACCAAAAACGGCGGCGGCTCTTCTCTGCTTCGCGATCCCGACACGGCAGCGCGAATTGTGGAGGCGGTGGCCAACGCAGTGGAGGTGCCCGTAACCGTGAAAACGCGCCTGGGCTGGTCGGATCAGGAGATCAACATTTTGGATTTTGCCCACCGTCTGCAGGAGGCAGGGGCGCAACTGCTCACCCTGCATGCCCGAACACGCGCCCAAGGCTTCAACGGCAAAGCCCGCTGGGACTGGATCCGCCGCGTCAAACAGCACCTGCGCATTCCCGTCATCGCCAATGGGGACATTTTCTCGACAGCCGCAGCGGTGAAGTGTCTGGAGGAAACCGGCGCCGATGGGGTGATGTGCTCCCGCGGCACCATGGGCTATCCCTTTCTGGTGGGGGAAATCGATCACTTCCTGAAAACCGGTCAAGAAAGACCGGCCCCCACTCCCCTGGAGCGGATTCAAATGGCCTTAGAGCATCTGCGCGGTCTCTGGGAGTACAAGGGAGAACGTGGCATCCGTCAGGCCCGCAAGCACATGACTTGGTACATCAAAGACTTTGCCGGAGCCTCTCAATTCCGTGCTCTCCTCTGTCGCATTGAGACGGTGCAGGAAGGGGAAGCCCTGCTTCTTCAAGCCATGGAGCGCTGCCAAGAAGCCACACCTCGACCGGAAGAGGCCATTAGAACCACCGAGGAGGTCGACCTTCTCCCTGAAGCCGGTTGGGCGTAGCTGATACATTTACGCTGAACACTGCTGAACATCACTGTTCAACTATGCAGCGATAGCATTCTGTTTGTTTCCAACCAGAATGGCGGTATCCCGCAAAGCTTTGAGTAGAATACCCAAAGCGCAGTTTCCGTGTCGTCTTACTACCAATTTTCTGCTTTGCTTTGGCTACCATGTTGGCAGACTCGAAAGTAAACAGAAAGATCAACTGGTAGTAATCCGTATTGAACATATTATACATTATTTTCAGTATAGTTGAGCTTATTATTGACTAGAGTCATGCTCCAAGGATCCCCACAATTGGAAATTGCTTGGAAATCGCCGCACGTCTGCCTTGGCTGTAGCCTGTGGCCCCGAAAAAGGCTATTGCGCCTGCTGCTGGGACAGGGCTGCCACCAACTTTTCTCCCATTTCCTGGCAACCCACTAAAGTCATTCCCTCAGAGTAGAGGTCTGGGGTGCGGTACCCTTGCGCCAAAACGGCTTCTACCGCCTGTTCGATGCGGTCGGCAGCTTGCGGCTGATCCAGGGAGTAGCGGAGCATCAGGGCGCCGGAGAGCACCTGGGCAATGGGGTTGGCTTTGTCTTGTCCGGCAATGTCGGGAGCCGACCCATGTACCGGCTCGTATAGGCCGGGGCCAGAGGATCCCAGAGAGGCAGAGGGCAGCATACCAATAGAGCCGGTCAGCATGGCCGCTTCATCGGAGAGGATATCGCCGAAGAGATTGCCCGTGAGGATGACGTCGAACTGCTTGGGCCAGCGCACCAACTGCATGGCGGCATTGTCGATGTACAGGTGGGAAAGTTCCACCTCCGGGTACTCAGCCGCAATGACATTGACCCGCTCCCGCCACAGTTGCGACACCTCGAGAACGTTGGCTTTGTCCACCGAGCAGAGCTTGCGCCGGCGTTTGCGGGCCAGCTCAAAGGCAACTCGGGCGATCCGATCCACCTCAGCTTCGCTATAGACCATGGTGTTCACGCCGCGCCGAGATCCTTGGGCATCCGTGAAGATTCCCTTAGGTTGGCCGAAGTAAATGCCCCCCGTCAGCTCCCGCACTACCACCAGGTCGATCCCCGAGATCACCTCTGGCTTCAGGGAGGAGGCCCCCACCAGTTGAGGGAAGACTTTTACCGGGCGCAAGTTGGCAAACAGCCCCAGCCCCGCCCTCAAGCCCAACAAGGCCCGCTCCGGGCGTTTCTCAGGAGGCAGAGCGTCATACTTGAAGTCGCCGACAGCAGCCAGATAAACGGCATCGCTCTCTTGAGCCATTTTCAGGGTTTCTGCCGGCAAGGGATCCCCGGTCTGGTCGTAGGCAGCCCCGCCGATTAGGCCCTCTTGCCACTGGAGAGCAAATCCCATCTGCCGGGCAACTGCATCCAAAACGGCTCGTCCCACCCGCATGATTTCGGGGCCGATGCCATCTCCGGCAAGGGCTGTGATCCGATAGGTTCGAGCAGTGGGAGAAGGAGCGCTCATGAGCGGTCAAGCTGAAAACGAGGGCGTAGAGATACTACCACTTCGGCGGGCTGGCACATCCCTTGGCACACAGGTTTGCAGACAACTTCTCCAAAAAGCTCTCCAAAAGAGAAAGTGCAGCCCGGCCACCAACCTGCTGCACTCTGATGGTGATTCTGATGGTGATGATGACGATCAACCCATCAAGCGGGAGTCCCAGATGTTCTTTTAGAACAAGCCCAAGGTGACCCACTTATCCAAGGGCAAGGTGGCACCTATGCCCAGGTAGAGGGTGACCAAGGTGCCGATCAGGAACACCGTTGTCGCCACCGGACGGCGCAAGGGGTTTTGGAACTTGTTGACGTTTTCGATGAAGGGCACAAACAAGAGACCCACAGGAATGGCAGACATCAGAGCAATTCCCAACAGCTTGTTGGGAGCAATCCGCAGGATGTGGAAGGCGGGGTAGAGATACCATTCCGGCAGAATTTCCAGAGGCGTGGCAAAGGGATCCGCCGGCTCACCCACGCCTGCAGGATCCATAACCGACAGGCCAACGATCACTCCAATAGTGCCCAGGATCACCACCGGAAACATAAAGAGCAAATCGTTGGGCCAAGCGGGCTCACCATAGGTCATGTGGCCCATGTTTTTCTTCAGCTTGGCTACAACTTTGGGATTGTCTAGATCAACCTTGCGGGTAATGGCCTCGGTCGCTATCACCTGTTTTGAGACAGCCATGAGAGTTCTCCTTATCTAGGGACAAAAGTTCTGAAAAAGGGGCAGGTAAAGATCCCAGTTACCAGGAAAGTCAAAGGCGTCTGGGAGTCAAACCTTGCTCACAAAGGTCCAGAAATGCCTTGGCGGCGGATCATCAAAAAGTGCATGGTCATAAAGACTGCGGTCAGCCAGGGTAGCACGAAAGTGTGCAAGCTGTAGAAGCGAGTCAGGGTAGCTTGACCCACTGCTTCGCCACCCCGGATCAGTTGCACCAACAAGTCGCCCACCACCGGAATGGCACTGGGCACACCTGAGACGATCTTGACCGCCCAGTAGCCCACCTGATCCCAGGGCAGGGAGTAGCCGGTAACGCCGAAGGAGACGGTCAGCACCGCCAAGATCACGCCGGTTACCCAGGTCAGCTCACGGGGCTTTTTGAATCCCCCTGTCAGATAGACCCGGAAGGTGTGTAGGATCATCATCAGCACCATCATGGAGGCGCTCCAACGGTGGATGGAGCGCAACAGCCAGCCGAAGTTCACCTGGGTCATGATGTAGTTCACCGATTCAAAGGCCTCAGCCACCGTCGGACGATAGTAAAACGTCATGGCGAAGCCGGTGGCAAACTGAATTAAGAAGCACACCAGCGTCACCCCGCCGAGGCAGTAGAAGATGTTAACGTGAGGCGGAATGAATTTCCCTGTTGCGTCGTCGACGAAAGGCGTAATCTCCAGCCGCTCGTCCAACCAGTCGTAAACTTTGCTCATAATGCCTGCAATTCTTGAAATTGGATCTCGAGGGCGGGGCAAGCCCACTCTACTCAGCAATGTAACACAATCTTTTAACACCATCCTGGCGTCGGGCTCAGCTTGGGGACGAAGATCTCGATCCCAGGAGGCCAGGCAAGTTTTCGATATTGCGTTTTGTTCATGTTTCTTAATGTTTTTTGGGATCGATGGTTGTGCAGAAGCCGAGATACACAGGGATCCGCTGGAGAGGGTGGGGGATCCGCCTTGTCTTGCTTGGGTGTTTGCTCTGGGCGAGTTTGGGCATTGGCGCCTGTCCAGGGCAGGCCAGCCGCTGGGGAGAAGAGCAGCAACTGCTGGCGCAGGCTTGGGCCTATGTGGATCGGGCCTATGTGGATCCGGGGTTTAACGGGCAAAACTGGTGGCAGGTGCGGCAACGGTTTCTCTCCCGGCCCCTGAAGGAGCGCAAGCAGACTTACCAGGCCATCGAGGAGATGTTGGCCACTCTGGGGGATCCCTTTACCCGCTTTCTGGACAGAGAGCACTACCTCAGCCTGCAGACCTCTACAGCCGGCGAGCTGAGCGGTGTCGGCTTGCAGATTGCCATCGACGAGCAAGGCGCTGTGCGGGTGATTGCCCCCATGGAGGGCACTCCTGCCGAGCAGGCCGGGATCCAACCTCAGGATGAGATTTTGGCGGTGGATCGGGTGCCGGTGGCGGGGTTGAGTCTGGACGAAGTGGCCGAGCGGATGCGGGGGCGCAGTGGCACGCCGGTTACCTTGAAGCTGAAACGGCAGGATCGCATTTGGGAGGTGGAGCTGGTGCGCCAATCGATCACCATCAACCCCGTGCGCACCCGTTTTTTTGAGCTGCCTCAGGGATCGGTGGCCTACATTCGCCTCAGCCAGTTCAACGGCAATGCTGCCGCTCAAGTCCGCCAAGCCATTCGGGCCGCAGAAGCTCAAGGGGTGCGGGGCTACATTCTCGATTTGCGCAACAATCCGGGGGGACTCTTGCAGGCGGCCATTGAGATCGCCCGCTTCTGGATCCCCAAGGGTGACATTGTGCTGGTGACGGATCGCCACGGCATTCAGGACAGCATTCCCGCCACCGGCGAGGTGCTCACAGAGGCACCGCTGGTGGTCTTGGTGAACCAGGGCAGCGCCAGTGCCAGTGAAGTGTTGGCCGGGGCACTTCAGGACAGTGGGCGAGCTCAACTGGTGGGAACGCGCACCTTTGGCAAGGGGCTCATTCAATCCCTGCTGGAGCTGGCGGATGGATCGGGGCTGGCGGTGACCACGGCCAAGTACCTCACCCCCAGCGGCCACGACATTCATCGCCAGGGGATCCAGCCCGATGTGGTGGTGGCGGAGGGATCCGTTCCTCTGACGGCAGAAACCTTGGCCGGGCCGGAGGACATCCAGCTGCAGCGAGCCTTGGAGTTGTTGGGGCAGACCCAAGGGATCCCGGTGGCCAAAAGCCCGTGAGGAAGGGGATCCCACGGTAGAACTCAATCGTTGGCATTCAGGATTTGGATTCCTGGTTGTTTTCGATTCGTTTTAGGATCAGAGGCAGGGTTTTCTGGGCCACTTCTCGGCTCCAGCGCCGGTTTCTGACTCTGTCCGCTCCCGCCCGCATGAACGCCATCCAGAAATTTCACCACTTTTTCAACTGCTGCATTGGGGCTTGGCGCACAGAGCGCACCTACCATTACCTAGACCGTGGCGAGGTGGAGCGCTCCCGCACCGAGTTCACCATTCGCACTCTCACCCCTGAGCTCAAGCACAAGGTGCTCACCGACAACAACTACCCCAACCACAACGTGGATGGTTTTTTGGGCTTTCACTTGGCTTTTGAGACCGTTTCCGAAACGGGGGAGGAGGCCGGGCAAGAGCTGAACATGCTGTTCGTCCCTCGGCAGGAAACCCCCTTGGGGCTGCAGGGAGACTACCTGCGGGATCGGGCCTACGAGGAAGATCGCCCGATGGTGGCGGCTTTCCGGTTTGATCCCGGATCCCTGCAACTGGTGATGACCACCACCTACACTCGTGTGGTTGCTGTAGATACCATCACTCTACTGAATCCGCGCCTGCGCCTGCGGCAGATCCTTACCTACCAACGTCCCCCTCAGGGTCAGCCTTTGCAGGAGCTGTTGCTGGTGGGGTTTGGGGTAGAACAGAAGCTGACCTAGCCTGCGGATCCTGAGCATGACGCTTCCCAAAGACCTGAGATTGTCTCAGCACTTAGCTCTGATCCAGTTGAGGTTCGAGCGAGGACAATACCGGCAGGCGCTAGAGGAGGTTAAGCAGGCCCAAAGCCGCTATCCGCAGTCGGGTAAGCTACGGCTCTGGCAGGCCCTGGCCCAAGAAGCCCTTGGCGAAACGCAGGAGGCCATCCTGTTGGCCCAAACCTTGCTGCGCAACCCAGATCCAGAAGTCGCCCAGCAGGCTCGCTATGTCTTGGGTATCTGGCAAGCCCCTCGTCTGCGGCGTCCAGCGGAGTGGTTGAGCGAAATTCCCGATCTCAGCCGGCTGGAGGAAGCTGATCCCCCAGAGTACCGCTTGGCCTATGGGCGCTCCCAACGCAAAGGCCCTTCCCCAAGATCTGGGGATCCCCTCAGCCGCCGGGCAGCGGATCCCCCGTTGGACACTAAGCCCCTCATCTGGGTGTTGATCGGGATCCTCTCGACCCTGCTGGCCGTGATGGCTTGGCTGCCCTAGAGGGGGGTATAACCCTCGCCGCTGCTGGGTTAGTGGGGAGCATGCCTCTAACCCCCAAAACCCTGAACTTTGCTGAATTTACTGAGCTTTAGGCGGTTTGGCAAAAGTCATTGAGAGGGATATAGTAGACCAAGTTTCCCCCTGATCCTTGAGTCCACCGCAACGGTTGCCGAGAAGTGAAGGGGGAAAGCGCTCGGGGGGTATTCCTCAGGGCTTTGCGGGATACCGCCTTCCTGTTTGGACTCCGTCCCGCTGACGCGAACAGAGATAGGCAGGATGCGATCGCTTCTTTCCTGAACCATGTTCAGGAGAGTTCAGCGTGAATGTATCAGATACTGGGAATAGAGGAGACGCTAGGTCTAGCTCAGGGGAGCGGATCTGCGTCCTAGGGATCCCAAAGGCTCCTCGGCAATGGGGGCGGAAAGCGGAGGTTTAAAGTGGCTACCCAAACATTGGTGATGGATGCAGTGGAGCAGTTGGGCCTGCGGGTCACGCTGGGAGATATTGCATCCAGCACGGGCTTAGCTTTACACGAGGCCAAACAAGAGCTGCTGAATTTGGCCCAAAAGGCGGAGGGGCATCTCCAGGTTTCCCGGCAGGGGGAGATTACCTATGTTTTCCCGCCGGATTTTCGCAGCATTCTCAAGCGCAAGGAGCAGCAGGATCGGCTAGCAGCCCTGCGTCGCCGGTTGTGGAGGGGCTTCCTCTATGGGTTGCGCATCTCCTTTGGCATTCTGCTGGTGGTGTCAATTGTCTTGATCGTCCTGGCGTTGATTGCCTTGCAGATGGCCAGTAGCCGCGAGCAGGACAATCGCAGCCGATCGCGGGGGATAGGGTTTTATTACTTCCCCAACCTTTGGATCGGCAACCCCTTCTGGGATCCCTATCCCTACTATGGCAGCTACTCCGGTCGGACGCGCCCCCGCCAGCCGCAAAAATCCGAGCTGAACTTCCTGGAAGCGGTGTACAGCTTCCTCTTTGGGGACGGGGATCCCAATGCCAACCTGGAGGAGGAGCGCTATGCCCTCATTGGCCAACTGATTCGTGCCAATGGGGGGGTGATCGCAGCGGAACAGGTGTTGCCCTACCTGGATGTGGAGCCGGGATCCCCGGCCTTGGAATACGAAGATTACATGCTGCCCATTTTGCTCAAGTTCGACGGCCAGCCGGAGGTCAGCGAGGATGGGGACATTGTCTACCGCTTCCCAGAGCTGCAGGTGGCCGCCTCAGAGCGCAAGCCCAAGGGGATCCCCGAAGTGTTGCAGGAGAAACCTTGGGTGTTCAGCCGGGCCACGCCTGGTCAACTGACCCTGGCAGGAGGCTTGGGAGTTCTCAATTTCTTTCTGGCCGCCATTCTCTATGGGGCACGGGAGGAGGTGGCAGCGGCAGCCGGCAGCAATGCTTTTTTGGCCTTCATCTACCCGTTGATCGGCTTCCTCTTCCTCTACGGCACGCTGTTTTTGGCGGTGCCCGCCGTTCGGTGGTTGACCTTGCAAATCCGCAACCAGGGGGTGGAGCGTCGCAATCGTGTCCGGCAGCTTTGGCGAGAGCATCTGCAGCATCCCACAGAGGCGCTGCTGCGCAAACTCAACTTTGCCCGCCGCTTCCGCCGTCAGGAAGTTGTGCCAGAGTCAGACACCATTTACTCAACCGATCGGGATTTGATCGAGCAGCGGGACTACCGTCTGGACGAGCCGGCATTCCGCCAACTTTTGGAATCCAAAGCTCAGCAGGATCGCCCCGAAACCGAACAAGTGCGCCAGCAGCGTCCGCTCTAGAGAGGGCATGGCCTTTGGGCAAACTCCCGGTCTACCGTTTAGGCCGAGACAGATTCGAGTTTCTTGGCCAGCCGGCGAATCCAGCGCTTAGGTTTGCTTGGACTTCTTTCTCCCCAGGAGAACTCACAGCAACCACTCGGAGACTCGCTCCCCCACCTTCTGCAAATCCAGAGGAATGGCCACTGCCTTGCCCATACGGGGTCTCTGACGGGTGGCTTCGATTTCCCGACGCACCGCTTCCCACACCCCCCAAGCCTGCAAATGGGCCAGCACGTTCTCCAAGTGGGCCAAATACTCCGCCTCGCTCAAGGGGAAGGAGGGCTGCTCCAGATAGCGCCACATCACCAGCAACACCACCTTCTGCTGGATACGCCGCAGCTGCACGTCGTAGGAATAGCCCCACTTCTCGCGCAACAAAGCTTGAAAGTCGGATCCCTTCATCAGACTTGTCTGAGGCTGGCTTGGATCTGGCTCCAATCGCGCTGGGTGGGCCGCTCACCTTGGGAAGGAAGGCCACGGCCTCTTACAGCGTTACATTTCTTAACGATATTGGCCAGAGGGGTCGGTTAGGATGATGTCGCTTGTCAACGAACGTTAAAACTTCTCAGGTCTGCATTTGCCATTATGACGGAAGCGGTTAGCAACTTTGAAGCGCCCCCCATGAGCCGGCGGGTTCTTCTCAATGCCCTGCTCAGCGGCTCTGTGGGAGTCGTAGTGGTGGGCGCCCTCTACCCGGTGGTGAAGTACTTTATCCCGCCCTCTTCCGGTGGAGGGGGTGAGGGCCTCATCGCTCAGGACGCCCTCGGCAAGCCCATCAGCGTCAGTGAACTGTTGGCCACCCATGCCGCTACGGATCGGGTGCTGGCCCAAGGTTTGAAAGGGGATCCCACCTACATCGTGATCGACAACGGGGCGGTGGCCAACTATGGCCTCAACGCGGTTTGCACCCACCTCGGTTGCGTGGTGCCCTGGAATGTGGGGGAAAACTTGTTTAAGTGCCCTTGCCACGGATCCCAGTACGCGGCCAATGGCAAGGTGATCCGGGGACCGGCTCCCCGCTCGCTGCAGCTGGTGAGCGCCACTGTGGATGGCGACAACGTCCGCTTCAGCCCTTGGCAAGGCCCCGATTTCCGGGAAACCTAAAGGGCAAGGGATCCCGCTGGCTGTGCCGGCTTTTGCCGAACGATTTGGGGCAAATTGTCGAGATGGCTGTTCCAAGACTGTGTCCTAAACCTGTGATGGAAATTCATTCTGAGCTGAGAGTTATGAAGCGAATCTGCTTGGCCTTCTGTGGGCTGCTGCTGTTGCTGGGGATGGGGGCACGTCCGGCGGCAGCCTACCCCTACTATGCCCAGATGGCCTACGACAACCCCCGCGAGGCGACTGGAAAAATTGTCTGTGCCAACTGCCACCTGAACGCCATGCCCACTCGCGCCGAGGTGCCCCAGGCCGTCACCCCCGGCCAGGTGTTCACCATCAAAGTTGGGATCCCTTATGACCTGAGCAAGCAGCAGGTGCTGGCAGACGGCAGCAAGGGTGGGTTGAATGTGGGCGCGGTGGTGGTCTTGCCGGAGGGCTTCCGTTTAGCCACCGAAGCCGAGATGACCGAGGAACAACGGCAAGAAACTGCCGAGACCTACATCACCCCCTACAGCGACGCGAAGCCCAACATCCTCCTGGTCGGGCCTTTGCCGGGCGAGCAGCATCAAGAAATCGTCTTTCCAGTGGTGGCCCCTGACCCGAAAGAGGATCCCTCGGTGGCCTTCATGAAGTATCGCGTTTACATTGGGGCCAACCGGGGTCGCGGTCAGCTCAACCCCGACGGCAGCCTCAGCAACAACAACGTTTTCCGCGCTCCGGCCACCGGGCGTCTGGTCAACATTGCCACCCTCGACTCCGATATCAGCGATCTACCGGCTGAATTGGCCAGCCTGGTGCCCCCGGAATATGAGCTGCCGGGCACGAGAGTTCTCAGCTTCGAGACCGAAAGCGGGATCCAAAACCTGGTGGTGCCGCCTGGGCCGGAGCTGGTGGTTGCTGTTGGAGACAGCGTCAAAGAAGGGGATCCCGTCACCAACAATCCCAATGTGGGCGGCTTTGGCCAGGTGGAGCGGGATCTGGTGCTGCAAAGCCCGGATCGGGTGAAATGGCTGGTGGCCTTCCTGGCAGCCATTACCATTACCCAGGTGCTGTTGGTGCTGAAGAAAAAGCAGGTGGAGCTCATTCAAGCCGCCGAAATCCTCGGCTAGCTCAAGCTCTTTCCTGGCCTGCACCTCGGAGGTATCCGAGGTGTTTTTTGTTCTGTAGGGCTGATAGCAGTCGTGGTTTTTATTACCATCTATTTCAACTGCTCGCCCTAGCGGGCCGGAGGCCTTGTTCCCTGCCGCTAGCACCCTAGTCGACAACGGTTCTAAGGCAGCCTCAGCTCTCCTCTGATCACCAGCACCGCTTGCCCAGCAATCTCCACGCGAGAGCCGAGATCGCGACACCAGAGCTCCCCGCCGCGGCTGGATAGCTGGTGGGCCTGTAACTCAGAGCGACCCAGGCGTTTGGCCCAATAGGGCATCAAAAGACACTGGGCGGATCCCGTCACCGGATCCTCCGGGATCCCCAGCCGAGGGGCAAAAACGCGGCAGACAAAATCCGGCCCATTCCCCAGAGCCGCCCCAGAGGCTGTGACGATCAACCCCGGAACGGGGAGTGCTTGAACCTGGGCCAGATCCGGTTGCACCTGCTGCACCTGTCCCGCCGAAGCCAGCACCGCCACCCCCATACCCCCGCGGTACAGCTCCACAGGTGGGATCCCCAAAGCCGCTGCCACCTGCTCTTTGGCTTCTGGCCAAGGTTCCGGACTGCGAGCAGGAAAATCCATGGCCAGGCGATCCCCCTGCCGCCGCACCTGCAACAGGCCACTGCGGGTGGAAAAGGCTACCCTCTCCGCCTCAGGATGCACCTCGGTGAACAGCACATGGGCACCAGCCAAGGTGGCGTGGCCACAGAGATCCACCTCCGTCGTCGGCGTAAACCAGCGCAGCCCATAGTGGGGAACCTCGCCCTGGGATCCCTGGGGAAGTAAAAAAGCCGTCTCCGACAAATTGTTCTCTGCGGCAATGGCCTGCATCAGCGCCTGCGGCAGCTCCTGAGGCAGCAAACACACCGCCGCGGGGTTACCTGCAAAAGGCACTGCCGTAAACGCATCCACCTGAAACAACGGGATCCACACCTTCTCAACCAAGCCCAACTCAGGTCATGATCCCACAGCAGACCCCAAAGTAGGGGGATCCGCACCCCGACCGCACCTGCCAAAAGCGGGATCCCGCTGACAAAGGCTATTGTCAGGCCAGAAAGTTGGCTGATAAACTAGCACTCGTAAGTCGAGAGTGCTAAGTCGCTTCCCTTCGGGGAAGTGGAACTAATGGAAATGAAAACTTCAGCTTCGTGCTTTAGGATCACGGAGGACATTCGTCATGGCTGCAGTAGCTCTTAACGTCTCTACCCTGAAGCCGCTGGGCGACCGCGTGCTGGTCAAAATCGCTCAGCAAGATGAGAAAACCGCAGGTGGGATCTTCTTGCCGGACACTGCCAAGGAAAAGCCCCAGGTGGGGGAAGTGGTTGCTGTTGGCCCTGGCAAGCGCAATGACGACGGCAAGCTGATCCCGATGGAACTGAAAGCCGGCGACAAAGTGCTCTACTCCAAGTACGCCGGAACCGAGGTCAAGCTGGGCAGCGACGAATATGTGCTGTTGGCCGAGCGGGACATTCTCGCCATTGTTCAGTAATGGTCAGTGATTCAGCAGCAGTTCAACGAACGATTGAATCCTTGAGACTCTGTTTCACCCTTACCTGCATTTGCATCGGAGAGGTTGACTATGGCCAAATCAATCATCTTCAGTGAAGAAGCCCGCCGCGCTCTAGAGCACGGCATGGATATTTTGGCAGAAGCCGTAGCCGTTACCCTGGGTCCCAAAGGGCGCAACGTCGTGCTGGAGAAGAAGTTTGGCGCCCCCCAAATCATCAACGACGGGGTAACCATTGCCAAAGAAATCGAGCTGGAAGACCACATTGAGAACACAGGCGTTTCCTTGATCCGGCAGGCGGCTTCCAAGACCAATGACACGGCTGGGGATGGCACCACCACGGCCACGGTCTTGGCTCACGCCATGGTGAAAGAAGGTCTGAAAAACGTGGCTGCCGGCGCCAACCCGATTGCCCTAAAGCGAGGGATCGACAAGGCGGTGAAGTTTTTGGTAGACAAAATCGCCGAGCATGCCCGCCCGGTGGAAGATTCCAAAGCCATTGCCCAGGTGGCGGCCATTTCCGCCGGTAACGATGAAGAGGTGGGCCGCATGATTGCCGAGGCCATGGACAAGGTGGGCCGCGAAGGGGTGATCTCCCTGGAAGAAGGCAAGTCCATGACCACCGAGCTGGAAGTGACGGAAGGGATGCGCTTCGACAAGGGCTACATCTCCCCTTACTTCGTCACCGATACCGAGCGGATGGAAGCGGTTCTGGAAAACCCCTACATCCTCATCACCGACAAGAAGATCACCCTGGTGCAAGACCTGGTACCGGTTCTGGAGCAGGTGGCCCGCGCCGGTCGTCCTCTGCTGATCATCGCCGAAGACATCGAGAAAGAAGCGCTGGCTACCCTGGTGGTGAACAAGCTGCGGGGTGTGCTGAGCGTGGTGGCGGTGAAAGCGCCTGGCTTTGGGGATCGCCGCAAGGCCATGCTGGAAGACATCGCCATCCTGACCGGTGGTGAGGTAATCAGCGAAGAGCGCGGCCTGAAGCTGGAGAACGCTCGCCTCGATTCCTTCGGCACTGCCCGTCGCGTCACGGTGACCAAGGACAACACCACCATCGTGGCGGAAGGCAACGAAGCGGCTGTGAAAGCCCGTTGCGAGCAAATTCGTCGCCAAATTGAGGAAACCGACTCCACCTACGACAAAGAAAAACTGCAAGAGCGCTTGGCCAAACTCTCCGGCGGTGTAGCGGTGATCAAAGTGGGCGCGGCCACCGAAACCGAGATGAAAGACCGCAAGTTGCGCCTGGAAGATGCCATCAACGCCACCAAAGCGGCGGTAGAAGAAGGGATCGTTCCCGGCGGCGGCACCACCTTGGCACACCTGATCCCGGTGGTGACTGAGTGGGCGCAAGCCAATCTGTCCGGCGATGAACTGGTGGGGGCCAACCTGGTCGCCCGCGCTCTGGGCGCTCCGCTGCGCCGCATTGCTGAGAACGCCGGCCAAAACGGCTCCATTGTGCTGGAGCGGGTGAAAGACAAGCCCTTCAACACCGGCTACGATGCCCAGAACGACGCCTTCGTGGATATGTTCGAAGCGGGCATTGTAGACCCGGCCAAGGTTACCCGTTCCGCCCTGCAAAACGCCGCTTCCATTGCGGGGATGGTGCTGACCACCGAAGCAATCGTGGTGGACAAGCCCGAGCCCAAAACCAACACGCCGGCAAGCAGCGGCAGCGGCATGAGTGACTACGACTACTGATCTGTTGATTGCCACAGGGAGGCGGATCCCTGAGGCTCACCGAAGAGCCCATGGGCACTTCGCTTCCTGGCCAGGCATCTTGGATGAATCTTTCGGGATCCCCTGGTGGGATCCCTTTTTTATGGATTTTTATTTTTTATCAAGACAGGCGAGCTGGCGGGATCATTCCCAATACCCATGCAACAGCAGCGCAACTGTCTGTGACGTTGATCCCCCTCTACCTTTGGGAGAGGGGCTGGGGGTGAGGGCGCCGGAGCCATGCAATCGGGAACTGCCTCAAACTGGTTTTTTGATAACGACTCTGATTCTGTCCAACTTGAAGAGAAGGGGAAGGCGGTGTGGCTCAGTTGATCTGCATTGGCCTGGATCTGGCCTGGTCAACCCGCAACCCTTCCGGTCTGGCCACGCTGCGAGTCCAGCTCGGGGATCCCGGCAGGCAAAACTTGACAGGCCATCTGGTCGATAGCCGCATTCTCCAAACGGATGAGGAGATCCTGGACTACATTCAAGCTCAGGCGGGCGAAGATCCCTGCTTGGTGGCGGTGGATGCGCCCTTGCGGGTTCCCAACCTCAGCGGACAGCGACGGGCCGAGGCAGAACTGAACCAGGTGTTTCGCGCCTACGCAGCCGGGGCCCACCCGGCCAACCGCCGGCTTCTAGAAAAAAACGGCCAGGTGAGAGGAGAAGCCCTGGTGCAAGCCCTATCCCGCTATGGCTTTCGGGAGCAGGCCAACATCGAGCGAGGAAAGCTTACCCGCCAAGTGACCGAGGTCTTCCCCCACAGCGCCTTGGTCAGCCTCTTTGGCCTCAGCCGCACCCTGAAATACAAGGCTCGCCCCCGACGCACCTGGCCGGAACGGCAACAAGCCTGGCAGCTTTACCAGCATCATCTGCGCTCTCTAGCCGCCGCTGACCCAGCTCTCCAGGGCCACGAGGAGCTGCTTCAAGGGGAGGTGGGATCCCTCAAGGGCCGTCGGCTCAAAAACTACGAAGATCAAGTGGATGCGTTGATGTGTGCCTACATCGCCCTCTACGGGTTCCGCTGGGGATCCGAGCGCTGCCGCAGTTTCGGCAACCTGCAAGAAGGGCACATTTTCACGCCCTTGCCCCCTCGAACCTCTGAGGCTGATTGAGACCCGCTCCGGGATCGCAGGTGGAAATCCCAACCAGAAGAACAAAACTCTCGCTAGCCTTGGATCCCTCCTTGGCGGCATGATAAAAACAAGGGATCCGCAGAACAGGGGAAAAATGGACGTGCAACTGGGCCGCAATCGGCAGGCAAGACGCGCTTACGGGCTGGATGAAATCGCGCTGGCCCCAGGCAGACGAACGCTGGATCCCAGCCTGGTGGACACCCACTTCACTCTGGGAGGGATCCAACGGCAAATCCCCATCATCGCCAGCGCCATGGATGGCGTGGTGGATGTGCGAATGGCCATTTTGCTCTCGGAGCTGGGAGCTTTCGGGGTGTTGAACCTGGATGGCATCCAAACCCGCTACGCCGATCCCGATGAGGTTTTGGCTCAGATCGCGTCGGTGGGCAAAGACGAGTTTGTGCCTCTGATGCAGCGCCTCTACAGCGAACCTGTAAAGCCGGATCTGATTCAAGAGCGCATCCGCCAAATCAAGGCCGGTGGCGCCATTGCAGCAGCCAGCAGTGTGCCCGCCCACGCCGCCCAATACGGCCCCCTGGTGGCTGAAGCCGGGGGGGATCTGTTCTTCGTTCAGGCCACGGTAGTTTCCGTCCACCACAAGGTGCCCGAGGGCATGCAGAAGCTGGATCTGGCCCAATTTTGCCGGTCGATGCCCATTCCTGTTGTGGTGGGCAACTGCGTCACCTACGATGTCGCCCTGGAGCTGATGCAGGCCGGAGCTGCCGGTGTCCTGGTGGGGATCGGCCCTGGCGCTGCCTGTACTTCCCGGGGCGTGCTGGGGGTGGGGGTACCACAGGCTACAGCGATTGCCGACTGTGCCGCTGCACGGGAGCAGTTTTTGGCGGAAACCGGCGCCTACGTTCCCATCATTGCCGATGGCGGATTGGTGACCGGCGGCGATATTTGCAAGGCCATCGCCTGTGGAGCGGACGCAGTGATGATCGGATCCCCCTTGGCCCGCGCCCATGAAGCCCCCGGTCGCGGCTTTCACTGGGGCATGGCCACCCCCAGCCCCATCTTGCCCCGCGGCACCCGCATCCGCGTGGGATCCACCGGCACCTTGGAAGAAATCTTGCGCGGCCCCGCCCGCCTGGACGACGGTACCCACAACCTCTGGGGCGCCCTGCGCACCAGCATGGCCACCTTGGGGGCTGCCAATCTTCGAGAAATGCAGCAGGTGGAGATCTGCATTGCCCCTTCCCTGCTCACCGAGGGGAAGGTGTACCAGAAGGCGCAAAGCCTGGGCATGGGGAAATAGTCCCTTGGGAATGCTAAACTCGGTGGACTGGGATCCCTCGGGGGCGGTTAGCTCAGCGGTAGAGCGCCTGCCTTACAAGCAGGATGTCACTGGTTCGAGTCCGGTACCGCCCATCCCCACCGGAGCTTGCAGCTTGAGAGCTCTGTCTCAGTTTGAGATACACCCGCTAGCCAGAGCCGGATCCCTGAGGTAGAGTAGTGGATATCGAGCCTCGATCATCTACCGCAGTTGGGTCTCGCATTGAGTCTTGCCCAGAAAGTGTGTAAAGTGGTAGACGATGTGGATTTCGGCTGTATTATGTCTTCCCAGAGTCCCCAATTGCCAGGCTCGTTGTTGAGGTAGGCAGTTTGTCGCTTCTATGAGGACATCCCTACAGCCAAAAAGGTGTGAGGAAAAGAACAAGGAGAGAAACATGCCCGCGAAACACGCGAACTACTGGAAAACGCTGCTGGCCGGCACTCTGGGTGCAGCAGCAATCCTGACCCCTGGAGTGGCTTATGCCCAAGCTACCGGGCCGGTCACCTCCATCTCTGAGCTTTCGGATGTGCAGCCCACCGACTGGGCTTTCCAAGCGCTGCAATCCTTGGTGGAGCGCTACGGTTGTATTGCCGGCTACCCCGACCGCACCTTCCGCGGCAACCGGGCTATGACTCGCTTTGAGTTTGCCGCCGGTATGAACGCCTGCTTGGATCGCATCAATGAGTTGATTGCAGCCGGTTTGGCCGACAAAGTCTCCAAGGAAGACTTGGCCACTCTGCAGCGCTTGCAAGAGGAATTTGCTGCTGAGCTGGCAGCCCTGCGCGGGCGGGTGGATGCCCTGGAAGCCGATGTTACTGATTTGAAAGGGAAGGTCTTCAACCCGGTTACCAAGTTGAATGCCCAAGTCATCGCCGCTGTTGTAGGCAGCGCTCTCACGGAAGACAGAGTTGTTGATGGGAAGGTAGTAGCCGAGCAAAACCAAGCCAACATGACTCTTCCCTATCGGGTACGCTTGAACTTCGATGCTTCTTTTGTGGGTCGCGATCGCCTGCGCATTCGTCTCCAAGCTCGCGATGCTGTGACTGAGTTCTTTGATGGGGATCCCGGCCTTGGCTTTGGCGGTGGTGGCGGTGGCACTTTCACCCTGGCCCAGCTGGTTTATCAATTCCCTGCTTTCGACCGCGCTGCTACTATCTACACGGGCATTACGGGTACGGGAGTGGGGGGCGTTCTGCAGTACAGCACGCCCTTTGATGCCCTGTCGAAGTTTGCCGATCCTCCCAAATCTACGGCAGATGTGCCCAGCGGAACCCTATTTGGCTTCCGCTATCGCCTGAGTGACCAGTTTCGTTTAGCCTACGCCTACAGCACCAGAAGAGGGCAAGCCTTGGGGAGAGGCTTTGGCGACAGTGGCTTGACAGGTGATGATAGCGCCCACGTCGTTGAGCTGGGCTTCTTGCCGACAAAGGGTCTGGAGTTCTACCTCCAATTTGCTTCCACCTACCTGCAGCAGGCGAACGACGGCCCCACCTTCCTGGCCACGGGTAAAAGTCTCTTCCGTGGACCGGTCCGTGGACCGGTAAGAGGAACTCGGGTAGATGTCTCTGCACGGGTGAATGCTTTTACGTTCGCAGCCAACTGGGAGATCAGCCCTCGCATTACCTTGTCTGGCTGGTTTACGGCTGGCAATGTGGATTACAACCTGCCCAATGTGGTACCGGCTGGTACTGTTGATCCGGGAGAGGAAGACTTTAACGGTCTCCTCCTTGGCTTTGTTTTCCCCGACCTCTTCGTGGAGGGTGCCAAAGGTGGTATTGTGTTTGGCCAGCCAATTGTGACTGCCGACAACGACGGAGTGTGGGATACTCGCCCCTTCGTTGTGGACGTCTACTACAGCTTCCCGGTCAACGAGTACATTACTCTAACGCCTGCTGCCTACTTTGTGAGCAACCCCAATGGCGGCAGACCCGGAGACAACGACCCAACCATTGGCGTGGGGGCTTTGCGAGCTGTGTTTACTTTCTAGTTCATAGCTCCTCACGCTTACAGCCAAATTGCCAGGCAGGGATCCACTACGGTGGATCTCTTCATTAAATAAGAATAATCAACTCCTCTGTGGGGATAAGGATGCTGGCATTGAAGAGCTTGAGGTTGAGCTTAAGACGAGGCCATGGGCTACAAAAAGCGCACTGCGTGAGATCTGCCCAGGTCTTTGCCACAGGCTCGGTGTAGGTGTGAGAATGGCGGGAACAGATACCCATGTCTTGGCCACAGATGTGGGGACACCGCATTAACTGTAGGGCAGACCGGACAGCAAGAGGATGTGGACTTCGGCAGTATCATAATCTCCACATCATGTCTTCACCAAAGTCCGCAGTTGCCAGACTTGTTCTTGAGTTAGGCAATTGGTTACCTCTAGAAGACATCCCTACAGCCAAAAAGGTGTGAGGAAAAGAACAAGGAGAGAAACATGCCCGTGAAACACGCGAACTACTGGAAAACGCTGCTGGCCGGCACTCTGGGTGCAGCGGCAGTCTTGACCCCTGGAGTGGCTTATGCCCAAGCTACCGGGCCGGTCACCTCCATCTCTGAGCTTTCGGATGTGCAGCCCACCGACTGGGCCTTCCAAGCGCTGCAATCCTTGGTGGAGCGCTACGGTTGTATTGCCGGCTACCCCGACCGCACCTTCCGCGGCAACCGGGCTATGACTCGCTTTGAGTTTGCCGCCGGTATGAACGCCTGCTTGGATCGCATCAATGAGTTGATTGCAGCCGGTTTGGCCGACAAAGTCTCCAAGGAAGACTTGGCCACTCTGCAGCGCTTGCAAGAGGAATTTGCTGCTGAGCTGGCAGCCCTGCGCGGGCGGGTGGATGCCCTGGAAGCCGATGTTACTGATTTGAAAGGGAAGGTCTTCAACCCGGTTACCAAGTTGAATGCCCAAGTCATCGCCGCTGTTGTAGGCAGCGCTCTCACGGAAGACAGAGTTGTTGATGGGAAGGTAGTAGCCGAGCAAAACCAAGCCAACATGACTCTTCCCTATCGGGTACGCTTGAACTTCGATGCTTCTTTTGTGGGTCGCGATCGCCTGCGCATTCGTCTCCAAGCTCGCGATGCTGTGACTGAGTTCTTTGATGGGGATCCCGGCCTTGAGTTTGGCGGCCGTGGCGGCGGCACTTTCACCCTGGCCAAGCTGATCTACCAATTCCCAGCTTTCAACCAAGCAGCTACCATCTACACGGGTATCGTTGGCTCAGGTGTGTTCGATGTATTCAACTACAGCACACCCTTCGAAGCTCTCTCCGACTTTGCTGATGCTCCCAACTCCACGGCGGACGTGCCAGGTGGAGCTCTGTTTGGCTTCCGCTACCGACTCTCGGATCAACTACGCTTGGCCTACAGCTACAGCACCAGGAACGCTCAAGCCTTGGGCAAGGGCTTCGGCGACAGCGGTATAACCGGTAGCGACAGTGCCCACGCGGTGGAGCTGGGCTTCCTGCCGAACGAAAACCTGGAGATCTACCTGCAGTTTGCCAGTACCTATCTGCAGAAGGCAAACGATGGCCCTGAGTTCTTGGCCAACGGTACAGCTCTTTTCCGTGGCCCTCTGCGGGGGACGAGGGTAGAGAGGGTAGATGTTTCTGCCCGTGTCAATGCTTTCTCGGTGGCAGCCAACTGGGAGCTTAGCCCTCGAATTACCGTATCCGGCTGGTTTACTGCTGGCAATGTGGATTACAACTTGCCCAACGTGGTGCCAGCTGGCACTGTGGATCCGGGTGAGGAAAACTTTAATGGTTTCCTCTTTGGCTTTGCTTTCCCGGATCTCTTCATTGAGGGTGCTCAGGGCGGTGTGGTGTTTGGCCAACCGATTGTCAGCACCGAGGAGGGAGTTTTTGACAGCCGTCCTTTCATCGTGGATGTTTACTACAGCTTCCCGGTGAACGAGTACCTCACCCTTACCCCGGCAGCCTACTTTGTGAGCAATCCCAATGGTGGGCCTAGCAAGTCTGGGGATACCGATCCAACCATCGGCGTGGGTGTCTTGCGGGCTGTGTTTGCTTTCTAGTTCCCAGAGTCCTTACGCTGACATTCAAGTCGTTAAGTTAAGTAGGGATCCACTGGGTTGGATCCCTATTTTCTTACATCAGCCCCTCTGGGGGGATGAAAGCCTGGGCTTGACGTCAAGCTTGGGACAAAGCTAGGGATTACAAAAGGCACACTGAGCGGGATCCGCCCAGGGCTCTGCCACAGGCTCGGTGTGGGTGTGGGAACAGCGGGAACAGCCATATACCCATGCCTTGGTCACAGGGGTAGGGGCGCCACATTGACCGCAGGGCAGTCCAGAGACCGAGCGGATCTGCCAGTAGCCAGGAGTGCCGCAGGCCGGGCACAGGCTTTGGGCTTTGGCGATTAGGTTTTGGGTGGCGGCTGCGATGACTTGGAGCCGGGTTGGGTTGTACAGGGCCCGCATGTCGGTTTCCAGATGCAGGCCACCCTGCCGAGCCAGCAGCTCCCCCACCACCTGCTTCAGGGTCTCTTCATCTTGGATTCCTTTGTGGATGACCTGAGGCTTTTCTGGCCGGTCGAGGGCAATCAGGGCATGCTGGGGAAAACCCGCTTTCTGGGCAAAGTCCAGCGCCTCTGCAAAGCTGTGTACCCAGCGATGGCTGAAATTGGTTTGGGTGCTCTCTGCATAGCCGACCAGCTCCAAGGGCTCCGCGCCGGGTTCAAAAACCCTGAGCATGACCCACTCCTGATTCCAAGGGATCCAAGGGATCTGGGGGTGGGGGCCAAAGGATCCCTCGCTGGCCAAGCCCAGAGCTTCAGGATGATCCTGCAAAGCCCTTGCAATCTTCAGGCGCAGAGTGTGGATGGGATCCCCCGGTCGGGGCCGCTCCCGCGAGAAGGTGCCCAGTTGGTCGGTGTCGAAAGCTACTACTTGAACTTGGATCCCCAAATGTTCGGCCAAGAGAGGGCCGATGACCTGCTCTTTGCGATGCATGGTTGCCAAGTAGGCGACCCGACCCTTCCATTGCATAGACTTAGACTTAACCTAGATCTGGCAAACGGATCCCGCAGCTTTGTGGCTCAGGCCAATTGGGGTTACTCAAACCAGGGGACTGGCCTCGAGCGGCAAGCCCAACTGGGCAACAGCCTCGGCCAAAGCCACCTCACGGCTGTCCACAAACCGCTCTGGGGGCAGCGGCAGATGCAGGCTTTCTAGGCGCTGCCGGATCCGGCCCTTGGCCCCAACAATCCACACCTGTTTGCCCCGATCCAGGGCCTCGCGAATGGCATTTTCCAAGGATAGCGTCGCCGAAACTCCCAGCATCGGCACATCTGATAGATCCACCACCAGCGCTTGGCAGGAGGCCACCGCCTGATGTTGGCGGGAAATGGCTTGGGAAACCCCGAAGATCATCGGCCCGCTCAGGTAAAACAGCAACACCTGGCCGCATCCCTGGCGCAGCAATTCCCTCTCACGGGGAGTGAGATCCACCGCATCATCGGCATCGGTAATGGCTTTCACCTCTTCGGAGTGGATCTCGCTGAGGCGTTGGATAGTGAGCAAGTTGGCCACAAACACCCCCACCCCTACGGCGGCGATGAGATCCACAAACACCGTCATGAACATCACCCCGTACATGATGGCTGCCCCTTTGAGGGAGAGCCGGTGGGCCCGTTTCAGGAAGCTCCAGTCGAGGATATCCACCCCCACCTTAAAGGCGATCCCTGCCAGCACCGCCATTGGGATCCCTTGCGTGAGGGGAGCGGCAAACAGCACCACCATCAGCAGGATTAACGCTCGGGTAATGCCGGCTAGAGGGGTACGTCCGCCCGACTGGATGTTCACCACTGTGCCCATGGTGGCGCCGGCTCCCGGTAAGCCCCCCAGGAAGCCAGAGACAATATTGGCGATCCCCTGCCCGATCAGCTCTTGGTCGGAGTCGTGGCGGGTGCGGGTGAGGTTATCGGCAATGACTGCCGTCAAGAGGGTATCGATGCAGCCCAGCATCCCCAGCACCACTCCATCCAGCACCAGGTTGGCCAGGGAGGAAAAGGGCAACTGCGGCCATTGCACTTGCGGCAAGCCAGTGGGGATGGAGCCGATGCGCCGTAGATCCGCATCGGCCATGAACAAGCTGGCCACCAGCGTTCCCAGCACCAAAGCCACCAACTGCGGCGGCACCGCCCGTCGCCAGGGCTTGGGATAGCCAAAAAGGATGGCAAGGGTCAGCAGCCCCAACCCCAGCTCTGGTATCTTGAGGTTGAGCAGGTAGGTCGGTAGGTTCTGCACCGCCCCAATCACTCCTCCCTGGCTGGCGTGGCCCAATAGCGGCGGGATCTGCAGCAAAATCATGATCCAGCCGATCCCGGACATAAAGCCGGAAATAACGCTGTAGGGCATGAGGGTGATGTATTTACCCAGTTTCAGGGATCCAAACAACACCTGAAACAAGCCCCCCAGCATCACCACGGTGAAGGCCGGCCCCAGCCCCTGCTCCGGATAGCGGGCTGTAACATTAGCAACCACCGCCGTCATCATCACAGTCATCGGCCCAGTGGGTTCGGAGATAAGCGTGGGCGTACCCCCAAACAGAGCCGCAAAAAAGCCCACGCATACTGCTCCGTACAAGCCCGCCACCGGCCCTGCCCCCGAAGCCACCCCAAAGGCCAAGGCCATCGGCAAGGAAACAATCGCTGTCGTCAGCCCGCCGAAGAGATCCCCGCGCCAGTTGTCTAGGCTCAGACGTCGGTGCCAACCCAGAAATCTCCTGTTGCCGGACTGTTGTTCTTTCGCTTGGCTCAGCATGCCCCAAAGCCCTCCACGCTATGGGCAGCCTATCATTGAACGTTACTATAGAGATCATGCTAGAGAATAGATTTTCTTCTATAGTTTCCCTCAAGGATTCCCCTCCAAGCGAGGGCATGGGGCTTGAGCCGGTAGAGTTGTGTGAAAGTGAGAGTAGTCCACATAGCGATGCCCATTGCTGTCCAGGTGGAGAATATCGGCAAATCGGTGGTTCCAGAGAATCTCATCGGCCAAGTAGGAGTGGCGAGCATGGATGGTTTGGGAAAAGGTGTCGTCGATGCCGGTCAGGGTAATGATCAGCTCCGCTTGGCCCACCTGTAAATCTCGATCCATGAGGCTGTAGAGAGGGCCGCCGATGAACCACCGAGCCTCTCCTACTGGAAGTCAGCCGGCCTTCACAAAGGGCGAATGGTAGACTGGGAATACAAAAGCTTTCTGCTCAATTCAATCACCTTCAGCTTACTAGCGCAGGAGCCCCGCACTGTACCCGTAGGGTCAGTGTCGGGAGGAATGCTATAATAATTCTGCGGACACCAGAAACGGCTGTTTAGGGCACTGGTAACGGTCGATTGGGGCTGCCCGTAAACCAGCCCAGAGGCTCGTGGTTAGTTTACTAACTGCAGGGCTACCGAAAGCCCGCCCCGTACTGCGAAGCAGTCAGGGTCGGGTAGTTTACTCTGCCACGGCCAAGGTTGGCTTCTCGATAAACTTCCATGAACCCACTGCGCCAAGGCCGACTGGGATCCCTCAACGATAACCCAACCCCATGAGCGACAACGAATCGACGGCGCGCATCATCTCCACCGACCTGCAGCGGGAGATGTCGCAGTCCTACCTGGAATACGCCATGAGCGTGATCGTCGGGAGGGCTTTGCCAGATGCGCGGGATGGCCTGAAGCCGGTGCACCGCCGCATTCTCTACGCTATGCACGAGTTGGGCCTGACGGCGGATCGCCCCTTCCGCAAGTGTGCCCGCGTGGTGGGGGATGTAATTGGAAAATACCATCCCCATGGGGATCAGGCCGTCTATGATGCGCTGGTGCGCATGGCTCAAGATTTCTCCATGCGGGAGCGGCTGGTGGATGGGCATGGCAACTTCGGCTCTGTGGACAACGATCCGCCGGCAGCCATGCGCTATACCGAGTGTCGGCTGACTGCCTTTGCCCAAGAAGCCCTGCTCCAAGATATTGACGCCAACACTGTCGATTTTGTCGGCAACTACGACGGATCCCAGCAAGAACCCCTGGTGCTGCCGGCGCGGATCCCGCAACTGCTCTTAAACGGCTCTTCCGGCATTGCCGTGGGCATGGCCACCAACATCCCGCCCCACAACTTGGGCGAATTGGTGGACGGCCTGATCGCCCTCATCCACAACCCCAACCTGACCAGCCTGGAGTTGATGCAGTGGATCCCGGCTCCTGACTTCCCCACCGGGGCGCTGATCATGGGCCAAGAGGGCATCCGCGAAGCCTACACCACCGGGCGCGGCTCCATCACCCTGAGGGGGGTGGCCACCGTCGAAACCATAGAGCAACGGGGCCGACCGGTTCGGGATGCCATCATCATCACCGAGCTGCCCTACCAAACCAACAAGGCAGCCATGATCGAGAAGATCGCCGAGCTGGTCAACGAGAAAAAGCTGGAAGGCATTGCCGACATCCGCGACGAGAGCGACCGCAGCGGCATGCGGGTGGTGATCGAGCTGAAGCGGGATGCCCAGCCGCAGGTGGTGCTCAACAACCTCTACAAGCAAACCCCCCTGCAGGCCAACTTTGGGGTTAACATGCTGGCCATCCTCAACGGCGAGCCGCGCACCCTGACCCTGCGGGACGCGCTGCAGGCTTTTCTGGATTTTCGGGAAGAGGTGATCGAGCGGCGCACCCGCTACGAGCTGCAAAAAGCCGAAGAGCGGGATCACCTGCTGCAGGGCTATCTCTTGGCTTTGGGGCAGTTGGATCGGGTGATTGCCCTCATTCGGGGAGCCGCCGATACCGCCACAGCCCGAGAGGAATTGCAGGCGGTGTTGGGCCTGAGTGAAGCCCAAGCCGACGGGATCCTGCAGATGCAGCTGCGCCGCCTCACCGCCCTGGAAGCGGAAAAAATCCAGGCCGAGCACGAAGACTTGGTGAGGCAAATTGCCGACCTGCGGGATATTCTGGCCCGCCGAGAACGGGTGATGCAGATCATCAGCGAAGAGCTGCAGCAGCTCAAAGCCCGCTTTGCCAGCCCGCGCCGTTCCCGCCTCTGTTTGGAGGATGGGGAGCTGGGAACGGATGATCTGATCGAAAATCGGGAGACGGTTATCTTTCTAACCGAGCAGGGCTATATCAAGCGCATGGGCCTTGAGGAGTTCCAGGTGCAGGGGCGAGCCACCCGCGGCAAAGCCGGCGCCCGCATCAAAGAAGACGATGCCATCGAACAGTTTTTTGCCTGCCGCAGCCACGACACCATCCTCTTTTTCACCAATCGGGGCGTAGTCTATACCCTGCCCGCCCACCAGATCCCCCAGGGGAGCCGCGCCGCCCGCGGCAGCGCCATCGTTCAGTTGCTGCCGATCACCCGGGAAGAGCGGGTTACGTCCATGGTGCCGGTGAGCCAGTTCAGCGACGACGAATATCTGGTGATGCTCACCCGCGGCGGCTACATCAAAAAAACGGCCCTCAGCGCCTTTGCCAATGTACGCTCCAACGGCCTGATTGCCATCTCTCTGGAAGAAAACGACGAACTGCGCTGGGTGCGCCGCGCCCGCTCCAGCGATGATGTGGTCATGGCGACCCGCCAAGGCATGTCCATTCGCTTCCCGGCGGATGACGAGCAACTGCGCCCTCTGGGACGGGCCACCCGGGGCGTGCGGGCCATTACCCTCAACGCCGGCGATGACATCGTCAGCATGGATATTATCTCTGCCGAATCGGTGATGGCTGCCGAGCGAGAGGGGGAGAAGCTGGCTAACCCTTGGGTGCTGGTGATCACCAAAGAAGGGCGGGGCAAGCGCTCGGCCATCGACAATTTCCGCCAGCAAAACCGCGGCGGCAAGGGGGTGATCGCCACCAAGTTCCGCCAGGCGTCGGACGAGCTGGCGGCCCTGCGCATCGTCAATGCCGAAGACGAGATCCTGTTGGTAACCGCCAGGGGCATTGTCATGCGCCAGTTGGCCAAGGCCATTCCCACCCAGTCCCGCGAGGCGACCGGGGTGCTGGTGCAGCGCCTGGATCCGGAAGACAGCATTGTGGGAGTTACAGTGGTACCCGCTGCCTTGGTTGCCGAGGAGGAAACCTCAGAAGCCAGCGCTTGATCCCCGGCCGTTACTTAGGTACGGCATTTGCCGCCGCAGAAGGGTGGGATCCCGTACCGGAGAGGGTGAGGATGGGGTGTTACCTTTGGGATAGCCCAAATTCCGGGAACGGCAAAGGTCTGTGGGATCAGGCCGAGCGGCCCGGTTGGGATGGCATCTGCTGTGTTTGTGGAGCTTGGTTACTCCATGGCGAGCCCGTTGAACTTCATCCCTGGTTTTGAGGCAGTGCAAACTCCGAGCCCCGACAACCGGCTCTGGCAATACCTGCAATCTCAGGATCCCAGCGTCTTTCAGGATATTGCCCGCAATTCTTCCCCGGAAGTGCTGGAGATCTTGGGCCACAACATCCGCAGCTTGGTGGGGAGCTTGCCCTCCGATCAATTCGGGGTTCAGATCATTACCAACCGCGAGAGCCTGGCGAAAATGCTCTCCGGCGCGATGATGGGCGGCTATTTTCTGCGGGTGATGGAGCAGCGTCTGGCCCTGGAGCAATCTTTGGGCAGTGCCTCCCAGCCTGCCAGCGCGGATCAGCCTTCGCCAGCAGAGGAGGAGGGCTAGGCTTGCAATCCACCTTTTAGCGCCGCCGAGGAGGTTCCATGCTGGATGCGGGTTTCCAGGCAAAGGGATCCCAGTTCAGCAGCCCACCGCGGCGGATTTTGGTTTGCCCGGATAGTTTTAAGGGATCCCTAACAGCCACGGCGGCGGCAGAGAGCATGGCCCGCGGGATCCAACAGGTGCTGCCGGAAGTCGAGGTGGAGCGGATCCCCTTGGCGGATGGGGGAGAGGGCACCCTAGAGGCACTGCTGCCGACGCTGGGGGGAGAGAAGAAGGGCCTATGGGTCACCGGCCCGTTGGGGGATCCCGTGTGGGCGGAGTACGGGGTGGCAGGAGAGCTGGCCCTGTTGGAGCTGGCCCAGGTGGCCGGCCTGACCTTGGTGCCACCGGAGCGGCGGGATCCCACCCGCACCACCACTTATGGCCTGGGAGAGCTGTTGCGGGCCGTCTGCCGAGAGCCTATTGCCGAGATCTGGATAGGTCTGGGGGGATCCGCCACTGTGGATGGGGGAGCCGGCATGGCGCAGGCCTTAGGCTATCGCCTGTTGGATGGAGCTGGGGATCCCATCGGCTGGGGTGGGGCGGAGCTGGCCCGGCTGGCGCGCATCGAGCCCCCCGAACAGCCTGGTTGGCAGGGGAAACGGGTCCGCGGCCTCTGCGATGTGCAAAACCCCCTCACCGGCCCGTTGGGAGCCGCCGCCGTCTTTGCCCCCCAGAAGGGCGCCACCCCTTCCCAGGTGCAGCAGTTGGAGCAGGCGCTGCAGCAGTGGGCTCAAGTGGTGGAGCGAGATTTGGGCCAGGCCGTGGCCAGGATCCCGGGGGCCGGAGCCGCAGGGGGAGCGGGAGCAGGGTTGGTGGCTTTTTTGGGGGCCACTCTGGAGTCCGGGATCCGCTTGCTGGCCCAGCAATTGGCCCTGCCGGAGCGCATCCGCCGCTGCGATCTGATTGTCACCGGAGAAGGCCGCCTCGACGAGCAAAGCGCGATGGGAAAGGTGGTGGGGGCGGTGCTGGAGCAGGCTATCTGTGCCCAGAAGCCCCTGCTCATCCTCTGTGGCCAGGTGACTCCGGCAGCGCGCACTTGGTTGGCAGCCCAACCTCTTCCCCTTCGGGTTGGCGCCCTGTGCGACCGGATCCCCGATGTGGCAGAAGCCCAACGGCAGGCCGGCCATCACCTGGAGCAGATGGCGGCTCAGGAGCTGAGAGATTTTCTGGAGCAGGGCGCGGGGATGGGCCGGTTATAATGGCTTAAATCTAAATCATCGTGTTTCGTAGGACATCATGGCCAGTATCGAGTTCTCCCCCGGCATCCAAGAGGTGCCCACCCAGGTGCGAGTGCTGAAATCCAAGACCGGCAACCGGGGATCCGCGATTTTCCGCTTCGAGGATCTAAAATCCGATACGCAAAACATCCTCGGCATGCGGATGATCGATGAGGAAGGGGAGCTGACCACCCGCAACATCAGGGCCAAGTTCCTGAACGGGGAATTCAAAGCCCTGGAAGTGACCTACGACATGGAAACCGAGGCAGAGTGGGATCGCTTCCTGCGCTTTATGGAGCGCTTTTCGGCGGCCAACCAGATGGGCATGGCCTAGTTGCCGCCCTTCCTGCCTCAGCTTTTGGATTTTTTGCTCCTTTTGCCGGATCTGCGCTTGGCTTGAGGTTGGCCGGGATCGGATCCCTGGCCCTCTTCAACTGAGGGCTGCCCTAGCGGGGGCCGTCGCTTGTGCCAGTCGGTGCTTTGCTCATAGGCATAGGCCACCCGCAGCACCTTGCTCTCCTGTAGGGCGTTGCCCACAATTTGCAGGCCAATGGGCAGGCCATCGGCAAACCCGCAGGGCAGGCTCAATCCCGGCAATCCCGCCAAGTTCACCGGGATCGTCATCAGGTCGCACAGGTACATGCTGAGGGGATCCTCCCGCTCGCCGAGCTTGAAGGCTGGGGTGGGGGTGGTGGGGCTGACCAGCACATCCACCTTCTCGAAAGCCTTGAGGAAGTCCTGCTTGATGAGGGTGCGCACCTTCTGAGCCTTGAGGTAGTAGGCGTCGTAGTACCCCGAGGAGAGGGCATAGGTGCCGATCATGATGCGCCGCTTGACTTCTGGCCCAAAGCCGTGGGCGCGGGTCTTGCCATACATGGCCAGCAGCGAGTCGGCAGGTTCCCGCAGGCCGTACTTTACCCCGTCATAGCGGGCCAAGTTGGCAGAGGCTTCCGAAGGGGCGATGATGTAATAGGTGGCCAGGCCATAGCGAAAACTGGGGCAGTCGATCTCCAGGATCTCGGCCCCCAGTTCTTGCAGATGTTGAATGGCTGCTTGGACGGCAGCGCGGGTCTCCTCCCCACATCCTTCTCCCAGCAAGTCGCGGATCACCCCGATTTTGAACCCCTTGATGTCCGGGATCAGAGCCTGGCTATAGTCCGGGATATCCACCTTCAGGCTGGTGGAGTCCATTGGGTCATGGCCGGCGATCCCCTGCAGCAGCAAGGCCACATCCTCCACCGTGCGCCCAAACGGCCCCACCTGATCCAAAGACGAAGCAAAGGCCACCAGCCCGTAGCGAGACACCAGCCCGTAGGTGGGCTTGAGGCCCACCACCCCACAAAAAGCTGCCGGTTGGCGGATGGATCCCCCCGTATCTGAGCCCAGGGCCACCACCGCTTGGTCGGCAGCCACCGCCGCCGCCGATCCCCCAGAGGATCCCCCTGGCACCCGCGTCAGATCCCAGGGATTGGCGGTGCGCTGAAAGGCGGAGTTTTCCGTGGAGCTGCCCATGGCAAACTCGTCTAGGTTGGTCTTGCCCACCGTCACCATGCCCGCAGCCGCCAGCCGCGCTGTCACCGTTGATTCATAGGGGGGAATGAACCCCTCCAGCATCCGGGAAGCGCAGGTGGTGCGGATCCCTTGGGTGCAGAGGTTGTCTTTGACAGCTAACGGGATCCCGGCCAAAGGGCCGATCGCCTCCCCGGCCCGAATGCGGGCGTCCACCGCCTTGGCCTGTTGCAGAGCCAGTTCCTCGGTTACAGTAATAAAGCTCTTGAGCTGCGGCTCCAGTTGGGCCAGGCGCTCCAGGTACTCGCGGGCGATCTCCTCCGCCGAGCGCTCTTTGGCTACCAACTGGCTGTGTAGGGCGCGAATCACAGACATAGGCAAACTCGCAGGGAATGGCAAACGCCGATGAGGCCAGACCAAGTTCCCTCTAGACTAATCCAGATGGGATCCCTTCCCAACCCTAACTCCCTAAAGATCTCGTGGATCCCCCTCTCTTGCTAGGAGAGGATCTAGGGATGATCACATCAGCAGCGCCGAGCGCCTGGGCTGTTGGCAGTCAACGCCGTTCCAAAAAATCGCGGCGCAGATCCCGAATCTCCTGCCGCATCTCCCGCATCTCTTGGGCCATCTCGTCAGTGCGCCGTTCCAAAGCTTCGGTGCGGCGCTCCACAGCTTCCGTGCGCCGTTCAATGGCTCGGGTGCGCTCGTCAAAGCGATCCAGCGCCTCCCGGAAAAACTGTGCCAGCATCGCCTGCCCTTCCCGCAGCTCTTGGATCAAAACCTGCTGGTTTTGCTGGGCAGCTTGCAACTCCTGGACGGCCCGAATCAGCCACTGCTCTTGCTCAGGTGTCATGGTTACCAAGGCGCTACAGAACAAGGAAATCCTACCACCCTAAATCTCCTCCTGGGAGAAGGATCCGGGGATGGTTACACTAGCAACGCAGAGCGCTTGGGCCCAAGCTACCGCCGTTCCAAAAAATCGCGGCGCAGATCCCGAATCTCTTGCCGGATCTCTCTCATCTCCTCCGCCATCTGGTCGGTGCGCCGTTCCAGTGCTTCTGTGCGGCGTTCGATGGCCCGAGTACGCTCGTCAAACCGATCCATTGACTCGCGAAAGAACTGCGCCAGCATCGCCTGTCCCTCCCGCAGCTCTTGAATCAAAACCTGCTGGTTTTGCTGGACAAGACGCAGCTCCTGCTGGGCAGCTTGCAATTCTTTTTGGGAGGCTTGCAGCTCTCTTTGGGAGGCTTGCAACTCTTGGATGGCTTGAATCAGCCACTGTTCTTGCTCGGGCGTCATGGTTACTGAAACACTACAGAATAAGGAAATCCTACCACCACTAACTCTTCTCTCCTCCTGGGAGAAGGATCGGGGGCAAGGGATCCAAATCCAAAACCTCAATGGAGAGTAGGGAACTCGAATCCCTGACCTCTGCGGTGCGATCGCAGCGCTCTACCAACTGAGCTAACTCCCCGTAGCTTTACCAGAATAACCCGAATCCGCAGCCAAGATCTGATACATTTACGCTGAACACTGCTAAGCATTACTGCTCAGCGGTGAAGCGATAGCATTCTGTCCGTTTCCGTTGTCGCTACGCGACGCTAACGCGACCGCGTCAGCGGGACGGAGTCCGTTCGCGTCAGCGGGACGGAGTCCAAACAGAAAGGCGGTATCCCGCAAAGCCCTGAGCATGACGCCCAGGGCGCCTTGCCAATCTCGTGGTAACCTATGGTTGCACTTTGGGCATCTAAACACCTTTGCGCCACCCAACTTAGTGTGGATGTGCCCGCACTTGGTACAGGTTTTGCTGGTGTACGCTTCCGATACTTCCACGACGACCACGTTTTTCTTCTTGGCTTGAAACTTCAGGAACTGCTTGAACCGATAGTGCGCCCAGGTGAGCATCGCCCTCGCCGTCTTGCTACCAAACTTCCTCCCTGCCTTGGCAACCATCTGGGCTGACTCGAAAGTGGGGAGGAATATCAATCGGTAGTTATCCGTTAGGAACGCCGCTACCTTGCGATGGCACTCGTCCACCAAGTTCCTGATTCTCTCCCGCAGACGAAACGCCGCTTGCCTCATTCGCCTACGCTTGAGTCTCGGTGCCTTGCTCAGCCTGGACTGCAGATCGTCTAGGTGGTAGCACAGCCGAGTGATTCTACCAAAGTCCCCCTTGGCAATATCTACAAAACCTGCCCCATCAAACCCTGTAAAGAAACTTCTTACTCCAGGGTCAAGCGCAACAACCCCCTTTGCTAACGAGCACTGCTCGTTCACAGGCTCAGGGAAGATGGCATACCATCTGTCTTTCACCCGCATTAGCTCAGTTCCGCGTGCCCATTCTCTGGGCATCTCCTCGGATGCACGAAACGCCAAACCTCGGGTGAGTTTCGGATACCACGTTCCATTGCGAAAGTTGCCGGCGTTGAACTGCAGCGTATGCGACCTGTCTCGCACACTGCGAAACCTCGCGTCTTTGCTTCGGCGAAACGCCAACCACGCCTCGACGACCGCGTTCTGCTTGATGTGGCAGGGGGCGTCCTTCACCCACTCAGGCAGGTCGGAGCGCAGGATGATGTCCCGCAGCTTTCTGGCCGTTCTTGGAGCACCATGCTGACGCTGATAGGCAATCGCTTGGTTGTAGCAGTACCGGCACGCCGCTTGCCACCGCTTCCAGACTTTAGCCAGCGCTGGCTCCGGATAAATCCGTATCTTTCTCGATTTCAGCCCGATACTTCCTGAGTCCGTAGAGCCGACTGCTGAAGCAGTGCAGGATGGTGAGGATGTCCTCAACCAGTTCCTGTTGGGGAGAAAGGTGGTCGTCATCGAGAACCAAGATTTCGCAGCCGTATTGGCGGCAGTACCACTCAACGAACTCAAATCCAAACCGGCAGAGTCGATCCCGGTGAGCGACCACAATTGTTCCGACATCTCCCGCACGAACTCGTTCCAATAAGGCAAGGAACTTTGGTCTTTTGAAGTCGAGACTGCTGCCAATCTCTCCGACCACCTCGGCTCCAGGATAGAGGTTAACCAGTCTTGCAATCTGTCGCTCCAAGTCTGGTTTCTGCCCTCGACCGCTGACTCGGGCGTACACAACGACTCGTTTGTCCTTTTTGGGCGCTCTGTTCGCGTCAGCGGGCCGGAGGCCAATGTAGCTGTCGAGGTCATACCTTCTCGCCCTACCGGATGGTGTACGTACTGCATGGATCCAGCCCTTCTGTTCCCATCGCCTCAAAGTGTGGAGACACACCCCAAAATAATCCGCCGCTTCTCTCGGTTTTACATACCTAGCCATACCAAGCAGCCATACTGAACATACTGTACATTATTTTCAGTATAGTCCAGCGTATCATTGACTAGAGTCATGCTCTTGATGGTGCAGAAACGGATCCCATTGCCAAAGCCATAAACCGTCTCGGCCAAAAGTCTCTTTGCTGCCATACTAGCCTTGTCATCTCGCACAACCCCTCTCTTCCTCTGGGAGCAGGGCTGTGAGCGCTCGGTCTGTTGGCAGTCAACGCCGTTCCAAAAAATCGCGGCGCAGATCCCGAATCTCCTGCCGGATCTCCCTCATCTCTTCCGCCATCTGGTCGGTGCGCCGTTCCAGTGCTTCTGTGCGCCGTTCCACAGCTTCCGTGCGCCGTTCAATGGCTCGGGTGCGCTCATCAAACCGATTCATTGACTCGCGAAAAAACTGGGCCAGCATCGCCTGCCCTTCCCGCAGCTCTTGAATCAAAACCTGCTGGTTTTGTTGGACAAGACGCAGCTCCTGCTGGGCAGCTTGCAACTCTTGGATGGCGCGAATCAGCCACTGCTCTTGCTCAGGGGTCATGGTCGGCGAGGGTTACAGAAGAATAAAAAAATCCTATCACCCTGCATTTCTCCCTCGGAAAGAGGCTGTGAGCGCTTGGGCCAGGGTTGGATGGAAGCTAACGCCGTTCCAGAAAATCGCGGCGCAGATCCCGAATCTCCTGCCGCATCTCCCGCATCTCTCGGGCCATCTCGTCAGTGCGCCGTTCCAGCGCCTCGGTGCGCCGTTCCACAGCTTCCGTGCGCCGTTCAATAGCCCGGGTGCGCTCATCAAACCGATCCATTGACTCGCGAAAAAACTGTGCCAACATCGCCTGCTCTTCCCGCAGCTCTTGAATCAAAACCTGCTGGTTTTGTTGGACAAGGCGCAGCTCCTGCTGAGCGGCCTGCAATTCTCTTTGGGAGGCTTGCAATTCTCTCTGGGAGGCTTGTAGCTCCTGGATGGCTTGAATCAGCCACTGCTCTTGCTCAGGGGTCATGGTTGCTGAAGCACTACAGAATAAGGAAATCCTACCACTGCCAATTCTGATACATTCACGCTGAACTCTCCTGAACATGGTTCAGGAAAGAAGCGATCGCATCCTGCCTATCTCTGTTCGCGTCAGCGGGACGGAGTCCAAACAGGAAGGCGGTATCCCGCAAAGCCCTGAGGAATACCCCCCGAGCGCTTTCCCCCTTCACTTCCCGGCAACCGTTGCGGTGGACTCAAGGATCAGGGGGAAACTTGGTCTACTATATCCCTCTCAATGACTTTTGCCAAACCGCCTAAAGCTCAGTAAATTCAGCAAAGTTCAGGGTTTTGGGGGTTAGAGGCATGCTCCTCTCCCTCTGGGTGAGGGCCTCAGCAGCGCGGAGCGCTCGAACACCCCCTTGGGCCACCCAAAACAAAAACCCCTCTCTCTTTGGAAGAGGGGCTGGGGTTGAGGACGGAAATTCAAGCTCGATCAGTAAAGGGCTTCTTCTTGGTGGGTGATGATGGTGCAGTCGGAAGTAGGGTAAGCCACACAGGTCAGCACATAGCCCTGCTCGATCTGATCATCATCCAGGAAGGACTGATCGCTTTGATCCACCGTGCCGCTCACCAGCTTGCCGGCACAGGTCGAACAGGCACCGGCGCGGCAGGAATAAGGCAGCTCGATCCCTTGCTCTTCCGCCACGTCCAAAATGTATTCGTCATCCGGCACATCGATGGTGACGTTTAAGCCTTGCTCCTCGTTGATCAGAGTGACCTTGTAGGTAGCCATCCTGGTTGGGTCTCCAGAAAAAACATCCACTCCTCATCCTGCCACCCTTCTGCCCCGGATCAAGCATCCTTTTGTGAGGAAATAGGCAAATCTTCCGGTTTTTTCCAGGTGGATCCGCAAAAGCCATGCCGGGCAAGGATTGTAAACTACCCGGCTCCGACCGCTAAGCGGTACGGAGCGGGCTTTCAGTAGCCCTGAGCCTGCTCTGCTCTACCAGAGAACAAAACAGGCCCGAACCTCTAGGCTGGTTTACGACAGCCCCCAAGAGCGCAATCACATTCGCACCATTCAAATCCGCATCCCCTTCCCATCCACAGTGCCCACACTTGAACGACTTGCCACTGCGGTAGGATTGCGCAGGATCGGGATGGATATGCAAACACTTGTGGCAGGTCTGCGACGTGTAGGCAGGCGGCACAAGAATCAGAGCAACCCCCGCACGCAGAGCCTTGTACTCCAGAAACTGACGTAGTTGGTAGAACGCCCAACTGTTGGCCCTGCGCCGCTCGGCTTTGCTGCGTGGCTGTTGATTGACCCTTTCCCGGATCCCTGTCAGGTCTTCCAGGGCGATAGCGCTGTTGGTAGCTTTTGCCCTGGAGACAATAGCTTTGGAGATGCGATGATTGACCCACGCCTGAAAGCGCCTCTCCTTGCCAGACAGCCGTTGCAACAGTTCTCTGCATCTGCGCCGCGAACTGCGTGTGCCCTTACTGGCTTTGCGTTGGAGTACCGCCCTCAACCGGGAGTAGTGGTCTCGGACTCTGTTCAACTGCTGTCCATTCCAATTGTCCCCCTCTGACGTATGGGCAATATCTGTCCTTCCCAAGTCCACCCCGATCACCTTGTCGGTATCTTGTTGCTTGGGTGGTTTTTTCTCTACGCAAATCTGGATGTAGTAGGAGCCATCCTTCCGCTGGACTAGGGTGGCCGATTTGGGGTTAGAGCCAGCCAGCATTCCCCTCTGGTAGTTACCAATGGCTAGCTCAAAGCGTTCTCTCCCTTCAACCGTGGTCAGCGACACCGTCCAGTCTTTCTCGCGGAATGAAAAGATACGTGCGTCGTAGGTAACGAACCTACGCTTGAACTCTTTAACCGGACGGTTGCGCTGTCTCGCCACTTTGCGAGCGCCTGCCACCCGTCTGCACACCTGTTGAGCCAAGTTACTGGACAAGCCGAACCGGGCTCGAATCTCGTAGTAGCAAAGGGACTGCAGTTTGACCGCGTTGACGATCTTCTCCGGCGTGTTCTGGTTGACCCAGTTCAAGGCTTGGCCAAAAGCCTCCATCGTCGCGTCCAATTTGGCGGCTTGCGACGGGAACGCCTTGAGTTTACAGGAGATGGTCAGGACTTCGCTCATAAGTCCATTGTACTTCATCAAAGCGCATTCCTCCCGACACTGACCCTACGGGTACAGTGCGGGGCTCCTGCGATTTCTAGCTGACTGCTCTTCCGGTGGCTCCACCTGCTTTGCTCCCAGAAGCCGCCACCCGACTCCTTCCCGGGACCCTGCCCGGTGTCTGTGACCCACGTCACCTTTGATCTTGTCCAGAAAAAATCGGCAGTACTTGCCAAAGCGGGCTAATGGGCTTGTATGATAAGCAGAGTAAACAGACGAGCCGCTTATCCAAGCGCGTGTGCGTCTTTCCTCGATTGGCTCTTTCCTACGGCCTGGCTTGCCCTGGGCGAGTTGATCGGGTAAGTTAAGGGAAGTGTTCAGCCGAACCCCACTTTTTTGGTTAAGAGGAGAACAATGAACGGAACAATGCACAAGTGGCTCCTGAAGTCACTCGGGTCTCTGTCTCTGGCTTCCACAGTGGTGCTGCTGCCCCTGCTGCTCACCGGTTGCGGCGAAGAAAGCAGCACCAGCACCGTCACACCCGTGCCGCCCCCACCACCCCCACCGGCTCCCCCGGCTCCGCCGCCACCACCTCCAACTCCTGTTCCTGCTCCCACCCCCACCACGGCTCCGCCCATCAGCGCTCTGCCCACCCAACTGGCCGCTCTCACTCCGGGGGGACAAGTCTTCTCCAACCCCACTGTCATTCCCGTTGGCTTTGGCATCCGCCGCTCCGGCGCAGGCGAGAACCTGCCGGTAGGCACCTACTCCGACTACCGAGCGGTGCTTTCCTTCGCCATTCCCGACGACATTCCCAGCAACGCCATCGTGCAGGGGGCGCAGTTGACGCTGGTGCAGTTGCCCTCCAACGACTCGGCCACCATTCCTGGTTTTGGCGACCGGGGGCTGGGCTTCTTCTTCCTGGATCCGACGCCCCACAACCTGCCGGCCAACAACGTGGTGTTCCAGGAAGTGACCTTGGGTGCGCCCGACAACGTGGTGTCCAGCGACTTCTTTGCGCCGGCTTCCAGCCCCACCTTTGTTGCCCTGAGCATCAACGGCAACGTGCTGGGTGGAGATGTCTCTGCTGGGCCGCGCACAGCGGATGTGGGGCCTGGGGTGCAGCGGGCGGTGTCAGGCTCCGGCTTCTACCAGGTGCGGCTGCAGTGTGCCAAGGAGGTGTGGAATAACCAGGCCACGGCAGTATTCCCCACCTTAACTGCTTCCTTTAGCACCACAACTTCTGCAAGTGCTTCTGGAGCACCTGCATTTAACGCGGTTGCTCCTGTGGCAGTAGGGTTCACTGGGGCCGTTACGTTTACTTTTAACAACAACAATACTACTGCTAGTGCAAGCACCTATCAAGTTAACACCAGCTTCCCAGCCACGCTCACGATTACCCTCCTGGCCACCAACCCAGTTACGGTAAGCTTCAGTGCTGCAGGAAGCACCTTTACTGCTTTCCTACCCACTAGTCAGACTACCATTACGCAGAGTATCCTAGAGATACTTGGCCTTGGAATTAGTACTTCCTTCACATTTACCGGTCCGACGGTTAGTGCTACAGGTAACAACAACCTAACCCAAGTCACCTTTAGTGCCTCTGGCAGTCAGCTCACTGGCCCGGTCAACCTGACCCTGGTTATCCCCAACCAAACTTTCTCCTACTCGGCCACCTTCACTGTCAGCTTTACCTCCAGCGACACGGTGGCAGGCACGCCGGCCAATGCGGCGGGTCTGGAGATCAGCCAAGGGGCAGGTGGTACTTGCCGGGCCGAGTTCGACAAAGAGCCGGCTACAGGCACGGGTGCTGCCCCCATCACCACGGCTCGCGGGCCACGGCTGGACATCACCTTCACTGTCCCGCGCTAGTCGGCAGGCTGTTTAACCCCTCGGCGGGCCTGAAAGTTCAGGCCCGTTTTTTTCTCGCGGAACTTAGATGGGTGTAGGATTAGAGGTTATGAAATCTAGGGATCCAGGCCAAGTGACACCCGATGCGCTGATAGCCACCTTGGAAGCGGCAACCCGCCACCATCAGGCGGGGGATCTGCAGCAGGCGGAGGCGGCCTACCGCCAGGTGCTGGCTCTCCAGCCGGAGCAGCCTGATGCTCTACACTTTCTGGGCATCCTCTGCTACCAGACGGGCCGGCTGCAGGAAGCGGCAGCTCACCTGGCCAAAGCCACTCAGCTGCGGCCAGAGCAGGCAGCCTTTCACAGCAACTTGGGGGCGGTGTACCAGGCGCTGGGCAAGCTGGAAGCAGCCATCGGATGCTACAGCCAAGCGGTGGCGCTGCAGCCCGATTACCTGCAGGCCCTCTTCAACCTGGGCCTCTGCCACTTCCAGCTGGGCCAGTACGACCAGGCTGAGCTGTATTACCGGCGGGCCCTGGCCCTGCAGCCCCAGGATGCCCAGATCCTGACGGAGCTGGCCCAGATCTACCGACAGAAGGGGTGGCCGGCAACGGCCATCGACCATCTAGAGCAGGCGCTGGCGCTAGAGTTTACCCCAGAGCGGGCGCAAGAACTGGCCGAGCTCTGCCGCGAGGCGGGGCAGTTGGAGCGTTCTGTTGAGCTCTATCGCCAGCTCCTGGAGCAAGACCCACAGCGGCCAGAGCTACACAACGGCCTGGGCCTGACTCTAGCAGAGCAGGGGAAGTGGGAGGAAGCTATTGCTGCTTTCCGCCAGGCGCTGGAGCTGGATGGGCACTTGGTGGAAGCTCACATCAACCTGGGCACTGCTTTGCTGGAGCAGGATCAGCCGGAGGCGGCCATCGAAGCCTATCGGGCGGCTTTGGCGCTGCAGCCGGATCGCCCGCGGGTTTACTTCAACCTGGCCACAGCCTATCGCAAGCTGAAGCAGCCGCAGCGGGCGCTGGACTACTACCATGTGGCCCTTGGCCTGCAGCCAGACTACGCCGAGGCCCATCGCGGCTTGGCCAACCTTCTGTCAGATCGCAAGCTGCGCAAGGTGTTCTCCAAGGGACTGCTAGACAGCATGGCCCACCTCAGCCGCGCTCTGGGTGTGCGGCCCAACCTGGCCGAGGCCTACTTCGAGGCCGGGTGTCTGCTGCTGGATCAACTAAGGTTTAAGGAGGCCATCCCCCTGCTGGAGAAGGCGCTGGAGTACAAGCCCGATTTTGCCCTGGCCTACAACAACCTGGGCCTGGCCTATCGGCACTTGAACGAGCCGGAAAAAGAAGAGATCCAATATCGGCAGGCGCTGGTGCACGACCCAGAACTGGGAGAAGCCTACTGCAACTTGGGGCTGTTGTTGCAAAGTCAGCATCGCAATGAGGAAGCCCTGCCGGTTTTGCAGGAAGCGGCCCGCCTCAAGCCAGACTTTTTGGAGGTGCACCGGGCGCTGGGATCCGTTTACAAAGAGTTGAACCGCCTAACCGAGGCACTGGAATCTTTCCAGCGCGCCCTGGAGATCAACCCCGAGGATCCTTCCACCTATGCAGGGTTGGCAGGCACCTTCCTCCAGCAATGCCGCCACGAGGAGGCCATCAAAGCCTACCGCAAGTCGGCCAAGCTGGCTCCGGGGGTGATCGCTTTCCACGGCAACATCCTCATGGGCCTGCACTACGCCCCCGATTTCGATCCCGAAGAGACCCTGCGGGAGCATAAGAAGTGGGGGGATGCCACCCAAGCCTCGGTGGCCCATCTGCGGCGGCCCTACCACCGGGATCGGGATCTGAAGCGGCCTCTGCGCATCGGCTACATCTCCGGAGATTTTAAGCTGCACTCCGTGAGCATGTTTTTTGAGCATGTCTATAACCACCACAACCACGAGCGCTTCCAGATTTATTGCTATTCCAACGGGCCGTATTCGGACATCGTGACCGAGCGGATGAAGGAAAAAGCCGATGCCTGGCGAGACATCCACAAGATCCGCTCCGATGTGGAGGTGGCCGACCTCATCCACGAGGACAAGATCGACATTTTGGTGGATCTGGCCGGCCATACGGCCTACAACCGCTTGGGCGTGCTGGCCCTCAAACCTGCCCCCCTCCAGGCCACCTATCTGGGCTACCCCAACACCACCGGCCTGACCTTGGTGGACTACCGCATCACCGATGCCTATGCCGACCCGCCGGGCATGACGGAAAGGTACCACACAGAAAAGTTGATGCGCCTGCCCAAAAGCTTTCTCTGCTACAACCCTGTGGATATCTTTCCGCCGGTTTCCGAGCTACCGGCTCTGTCTGCCGGCTACATTACCTTTGGCTGCTGCAACAACCCCACCAAAATTACCCCCAACGTGGTGGCAGTGTGGGCAGAGATCCTCAAGCGGCTCCCTAACGCCCGTATCTTGCTCAAGAACATGCGCTACACCGACAGCAGCGTCTGCGAGATCTTCTGGGGGCACTTCGAGCGGCACGGGGTGGAGCGGCAGCGGGTGCACCTGGTGGGAGATCGCCGGAGCATTCCAGAGCACCTCCAGATCTACAGCGAGATTGACATTGGCCTAGATCCTTTCCCCTACAACGGCACCACCACCACCTGTGAAACCCTCTGGGGCGGCGCGCCGGTGGTGGTCTTGGCAGGCAATGCCCATGTCTGCCGGGTGGGGGTCTCCATCCTCACCAACGTGGGGCTGCCGGAGCTGGTGGCCCAAACGCCGGAAGAATACGTGGAAATTGCCGTGAACTTGGCCAGTGATCTGGAGCGGCTGCGCCATTTGCGCCACAGCCTGCGAGGCATGATGGAGAAATCGCCCCTGAGGGATCCGCAAAGCCATGCTCGCGCTTTGGAGCGGGCCTATCGGCAGATGTGGAAAAACTTGGTGGTCAGCGGTCAGTAGGTTCCTCGGATTCCGAAGGAGCCACCTGCTCGAAAATGTCCCACAGCTTGGCGGCCACTGTTGCCCAGCTCAGCTCCTTGGCCTGTTCCAACCCCTTGGCAATGAGGGGAGAGCGTACCGGGTAGCTCTGGATGCGCTGCAGGGCTTCTGCCAGTTCCCGCACCGAGCCTTGGCAGAGCAGGGCTGTCGGGTTTTGCAAGGGATCCTTATCTTTTTTCTCTCCAGAGGCAGTTGCCGACTCCGAGCCGGAGGCATTTGGCTGCTCATCCCGGTAATGCACCACAGGACAGCCGCAGGCCATCGCCTCAAGGGGGCTGCTGGGCCGAAAGGTGGAGTGGAAAACCAGCGCCAGAGCCGAGGAATAGGCGCAGGCAAGCTCGGGATTGTTCAGGCTGAGGTAGCGAATGCCTTGTTTTTGGGGCAGTTGCGCTTTGACAGGATCCACCTCCAGAGGACTGGGAAAGGCAAAGACCAGCTCGGTGCGGGAGAGCCTTTGGCCCTGCAGGATCTCCCAAGCTTGGCTGACAGCCTGGATGCCACGGTAATCAGCCAGCTGTTCGGGCAAGACGGCCAAGAAAAAAGGGCGAGTCAACTGAAACTTGCGGCGAAACTCGGCCATGGCATCGGGAGCAGCCGGCTTGGCCCAGCCTTCAATGGCCGGGTAGACTAGCGACATCTGCTCGGGAGGGATCCCGGGGTAGTGGGTTCGGAAGCCAGCCAGCACTTCATCGGAGAAGAAAACGTAGTGGGCAGCAGCCAAGATGGCGTTTTTCTTCTCGATGTATTCTGGATGAAACTGGCTGCCAGCCTCTGCTTCTAGGTCGTAGATGAAGGCGATGGAAGGGGTGGAGATGGGGGTGGTGTAGCCGGTGGAGAGAAACAGCCTGGCCTTGAGCTGGTCGCAGGCGCTCTGCAGGCCGGCGCGATCTTCATCTGCCTCTGCAAAAGCAAAGCGGGGGATCTCGGAAAAAAAAGTTCCCGGCGGCAGCCAAGTTTGCCCGCGGGTGAGCACCACAAACTTCGTTGCCTTCTTGGCCTTGACCCACTCTTCAATGAGGCTCAGCCACAGGTAGGACTGATCCAAAAGTGGAGAGCGAGAAAACCCTTCCGACTGCCAGATAACCCCGTCGATGACGATCATCCCCCACCTCGTCTGAGCAATTTAAGAGACATTGAGAGCGGCAAACATTTTGGCCAGGTAGAAGTCTTTGTAGCGGGTTTGGGCAATTTGGTCATGAACACCCAGGACAAAAGCCACCAGATCATAGGACAGGTAAATCTCATGCAAAACTACCGCCATAGCCAGCCGCTGGCGCGAGGAAAGCCGACCCAAGTGCATAAAGTTTTTGACGTAAACATAGTCGCACCACAACACTTGGGTGTAAGGGCGATAGGTTCTGGAGGAGAAAGGCTTGAGGCAGGCGCCAAAGTTGCTGGTCATGCCATGCAGAAGAAAGCCCTCTTCTCTAAGGGCAATATCCACATCGCTGAAAAGAGGCTGGTTTTTGTAGAGGGGTATGTACTCGACTTCTGTTTGGATAACAGTAACACTCTGTAGAGTTTTTCTAGCGCCCCGGATAACATCCAGCTCAGCTCCCTGAACATCCATCTTGAGAAAGTCCACTTCGCCCAGTTCTGGAATGTCATCTAGCCGAGTAGTCTGGACTTCCTCGACCCGAGTTACCCGACAAACTTCCGCCAAGTTCTCAAAATGCTGGGCCAGCTCCTGATCGGGCTCATAAAGAGAGGAGGTGTAGCCGGCATTGGTGAAATAGAACTTGCGGCGGGATCCATCCCCAATGAAGTAGGGAAAGTACTGCCGCTTCACTTTGTCGGCGCGAGGAGCCTCGGCTAGGGCTCTGGCGTTGAGCTTTTCACACTCTTCCTTCTGGGGCTCAAATCCTATCACCTGGGCATGTCCTTCCTGAACCAGCTTGTCGAAGTTATCGCCGCCCAGAAACATCGCCCCCACGTCTGCAATTCGGATAAAAGGCATGTCTTTGCCGAGGATCTCGCTAATCGGGAAAGGCATTACTCTACTCCACAGAAACGGCTAGATCAGACCAGCTTTGCTCGCCAGAGAAAAGCGATTCGGATGCACGGCAACCAAGTTTAACGCAGTTGGCAGTTGCACAGAAGCCTGAACGGTACTGAGATCTTGGATCATCGGGTTGTAAACATAAATGAGATAGCCTAATTCGGCGAGAAGCTTCGCCGACTCCAAACCTGAAAACTGGCCGACATTTTGGTTTTCAAACAGGATTACCGGGCTGCAGGTCTCGATAAGTTTTCTCCCCCCCTTCAAAACGGGAACTTCTGCCCCTTCCGCATCGACTTTGAGCAAATCAATGTCGGGGCTGCCCTCTGAGATCCACAGCTCGTCTAAGGTAATTTGCTGCACCGGCTTGGTTTCTTCTACAACCGACATGGGATCCGTGACGATGCGGTTGAAAACGCTGGCCCCTTCGCAAACCAAATAAACTTCCCGAGGCTCTTCGCCAACTGCAGCTTCCACGACCTGTACAGAGGGATCGAGTTGGTTTTGAGCAACAGTTGCCCGCAAGCACTGCAAACACCCCGGCGTGGGCTCGATGGCATAGACTTTCCCAGACTCGCCCACACAGCGGGCAAAGAGAAAGGTGTAAACCCCAACGTTGGCCCCCACGTCAATGGCGTTCATGCCCGGCTTGAGGATTTGCCGACACAGCTCGATTTCACTCTCAAACCAGCGATCTTGAGCCAGGAGGACGAAGGTTGCAATGCTCTTAAGGTCTGGCTCCAGCCTCAGCTTGTACCCCTCATACTGAGTCCAAATTTCCATACTGGCCACCGCCTCCGAGGCTGGATCTCCGTTAGGAGGCGTTTCTAACTCTTGCTCTGCTGAATCCGACTCCGCCTTGGAGGGATCCTGCCGCGGAATGTAGCGATCTAGAGCCAGTTGCAGCACTTGCAGGGCCCTGTCCTTCTGCCCAGGGAAATGGTCGGCTATTTTCTGCAGCAAGAAAGCCCCTTCCGGCTGCGCCTGCGCTGCCGCATTCATGGCAACCACCATTTGCGCCTCTAGATCCTCTGGGTCAATGGCTGCAGCCAGCCGCCAGTAGGGCAATGGCTCCGGTCGGTAAACGACTCCGCTGTGGTGGGCTAGCCAACGGGCTAGAGTGTGGAGGTAGCGCTCGCGGGGGCCAAGGCGGGAAGCAGAAGCGGCCTTAGAAGAGCGGCGGGCCTTTTTGCTAGCAGAAGCCAGACGAGGGGGATCCCAAGCGAGCTTGGGTTGGGATCCAGTTAGGCCCAAGCTGGGATCTTCTAGGTAACGCTGGGTCAAAAGCCGGGAGAGCAGCTCTTTTCCCTCTTGGAGGGCCGTGTAGCCGCTTCCCAAGGCCAAAAGGGCATGGAGGCGATTGAACTGGGAGGGGAGATGGTTGGGATCGAGATCCAAACCCTGCCGCCAGGCCGCCAGAGCCATGGCCCAAGCCGCACGTCGCTCCCGCGAGGTTTTGGCTTGCTGGGCCTTCAAGCAGTGAGAGATTCCCAGCTCGTTACATTCATCGGCAGTGGTGGGGATCCCCATGGCTTCGCTAACTAAGCTGCTGAATTATCCTACCACCTTGCCGGAGCTGCACTGGGTCTTCCGTAAACTACCCGACTCCGACCGCTAAGCGGTACGGAGCGGGCTTTCAGTAGCCCTGAGCCTGCTCTGCTCTACCAGAGAACAAAACAGGCCCGAACCTCTAGGCTGGTTTACGACAGCCCCCAAAAGCGCAATCACATTCGCACCATTCAAATCCGCATCTCCTTCCCATCCACAGTGCCCACACTTGAACGACTTGCCACTGCGGTAGGACTTGCCCTGCTCAGGGTGGATGTGTAAGCACCGGTGACAGGTCTGCGACGTGTAAGCAGGCGGCACAAGAATCAGAGAAACCCCTGCAGCCCTCGCCTTGTATTCCAGAAATTGACGTAGTTGGTAGAACGCCCAACTGTTGGCCCTGCGCCGCTCGGCTTTGCTGCGGGGTTGTTGATTGACTCTTTTCCGGATCCCTGTCAAGTCTTCCAGAGCAATAGCGCTGTTTGTCGCCTTTGCCCTAGAGACAATAGCTTTGGAGATGCGATGATTGACCCACACTTGAAAGCGTCTTTCCTTGCCAGACAGCCGTTGCAACAGTTCTCTGCATCTGCGCCGCGAACTGCGGGTGCCCTTACTGGCTTTGCGTTGAAGTACCGCCCTCAGCTTGGAGTAGTGGTCTCGGATTCGGTTCAACTGCTGTCCATTCCAGTTATCTCCTTCCGATGTATGAGCAATATCCGTCCTGCCCAAATCCACGCCTAGCACTCTATCCGTGCGTTGCGGTGGGCACGGTTCCGTTTCCACACAGATTTGAATGGAGTAGGAACCGTCTTTGCGCTTGACCAGAGTGGCAGATTTGGGATTGGAGCCTGCCAACTGTTCTCTCTGGTAACGGCCAATCGCCAGCTCAAAGCGCTCTCGACCCCCAACGGTGGTCAGCGACACCGTCCAGTCTTTCTCGCGAAACGAAAAGATACGGGCATCGTA
>NZ_JBSSCC010000024.1:0-46712 GCF_054059455.1 Thermostichus sp. MS-CIW-23
ACAGAAAGATCAACTGGTAGTAATCCGTACTGAACATATTATACATTATTTTCAGTATAGTTGAGCTTATTATTGACTAGAGTCATGCTCTGTTCTCTAAAAGGCTAAGGGATCCCTGGGCCTCGCGATCTGGAGTAGCAGCGGGCTATCCTTCAACTGCTTACAAAGCAGTGAAGAAATCTGGCCTAAATGGGATGTGGCCCATCCGAAGCCCTGGGATTGCCGTTGGGATCCCGTTCACCCCTGGGGATGACATCCCCCCTGGCAGGATAGGAACTCCAGAGCAGGGGATGTATGATGCCTAGCACGGCTTTTTCGGAGCAATCGCAGAGAAAGCTGTACCGACAGGTTGTCCTGGGGATCAGCCAGGGCATGTAAAGGGGAAAGTCCGGTGCAAATCCGGCGCTGTGCCGCAACTGTGATGGGCTTGGGCTAGACCTATGCCCTCAGTCAGGATGCCCGCCTGCGGTTTTGGCTCGCATTTCTTCCGCGTCGCACGGAATCAGGAGCTTCAAGAAAGAAAATGAATCCCATTCTAGGTCTCAGCCTGGCGCTGGGGGGTCTTGTTTTGGGGATCCCAGCGTGGGCGCAGCCGGCAGCTTCCCCGCCCTCAGCTCAAGAGGTGTTGGAAACCGGCGTTAGCGCCGAGATTTTAAATCAACCCGTCACCACACCTTTTCGCCGTCCTGGTTTGCTGCGGGATTCTTCCCGCCCGGTTTACGTCATTACCCGCCAGCAAATTCGAGAGCAAGGGGCAAGAACGGTTCAGGAGGCCCTGCGCTACCTGCCCGGGATCCTCAGCGACGGCACGGCAGGAACCCAGTTGGGAGCCCTTAGCTCCCAGTTTATGCGGGGAGGACGAACGGCCCAGGTGTTGGTGCTCTTGGATGGCCGCCCCATTAACGACCTGGGCTTTTTTGGCGGGTTCGATCTGTCTCAGATCACTACAGATGTGGTCGAGCGTATTGAGATCTCTCCAGGTGGGGGCTCCACCTTATACGGCTCCGATGCCGTTGGCGGGGTCATCAACATCGTGACGCTGGATCCAAAGCCGAGATCCGAGACCGTGCTGGAAGCGGCTATCGGCAGCTACGGCCTCAACGAGCAAGGGATCCAGAACCGCGGCCAGGTGCAGGATCTGGGCTGGGTGGTCAGCTATCGCCGTCTGCAGAGCAACAACGACTTTCCTTTTGAAATTAGGCGTTTGGGCAAAGCCGGCAGGCGGGAGAACTCGGCAGTGGAGTACCACAACCTACAAGCCAAACTCACCTGGCAACTGGCAGAAGGCCAAGTCCTAACCGGAAATGCCCTTTATCTCAATAAAGCGTTTCAGGTGCCCGGCAGCACCGAGTTTCCCTCCCCCGATGCAGTGCAAAACACCAACGACCTGCTGTTAGATCTCAGTTGGCTATGGGATCAAGAGAGGGGATCCCTGCAAGCTAGGGTATTTTTTGACGACCTCAACTATCGCTTCAGCGCCCCACAAAGCCAGGGATCCCGGGATGAGATCCTGCGAACGGGGTGGGGATCCCAACTGCAATACACCTGGAAGGCTGCTGAAAACCTGGAGCTTACTCTAGGAGCAGACTACCGATCCATTTCAGCTCGCAACACCACCTTCTCCTTTGCCAGGGGATCCACCAATGTCAACTACGACAATACCGTGAACCAAGGGGCCCTCTTTGCCCGCCTGGATTACAAGCCACAGCCCAACTTTTATCTCAACTTAGGTGTTCGCCAAGATTCGAGCAATCTGGTCAACGGTTCGGCCACCTCTCCTGCCGCAGGGATCCGCTGGGTTTTGGCAGAAAGCACCACCCTGAGGGCCAATTATGCCGGCAGCTTTCGCACCCCCTTGATCTCAAACTTATTCTTTCGTTTGCGGGGCTTTTTTGAGGTAGATGGGAACCCCAATTTGCGCCCGGAGCGGGGAGAGAGTTTTGACATTGGCCTGGATCAGGCTTTGGGAGATTTTGGCCTACTGCGCTTGACCTTTGCCCATAACCGCATCCGCGATGGCATCACCTTTGTCAGCACCGGCCCGCGCAGGGGAACCTACGAAAACATTGAGCTCGTGGAATACACGGGCTTGGAAGCAGCCCTGGATTTGCGATTGGGGGAAAACTGGACTCTTTTTGCCAACTACACCCTGAACGATCCCATCATCCGCTCGGCGCTGGATCCCAAAGCGGTTGGCAAACAGCTAGCCTTCGTGGGAGCAGACAGCTTCAACCTGGGCCTGAGCTACCGCGATGCAGAGGATCGGTATGCCTCAGTTTTCCTGCATCACATTGGCACTTTCTTTACCAACAACGCCAATACCCAATCTCTGCCCGGCTACACCAACCTGGCTCTGCGGGGAGGGATCCCAGTAGCAGAAAATCTCGCTCTAGAAGTGGGGGTTGATAACCTGCTGGATGAGCAATATGAGGTTTTCCCCGGCTACCCAGGAGTGGGTCGCACCGTTCGGCTCAATCTGAGAGGCCAATTTTAAAGGCTTAGCCATTTCGCTCACTGCTTGACCACTCGCTTAGATATTGAGATCATTTCCCCTTCTTCATCGCGCCCTTTACAGTCAAGTCTGGATTGCAAGTTATGCCGGTATCAAGCAGCTCTGTGTCTCAATCAACTTCCCAGTTGCCAGTTCAAGCTGGCAGCGCTGCCCAGCAACCCAGCAGCCATTGTCTTTGGGTTTGTGTCACTTGCGGATCTCGGTGGGTTAACGGCCAAAAAGAAGGGACTAGCAAGGGAGAAATGCTGCTGTCTGCCCTGCAATCCCAAACCCTCCACCCCCAACTAACTCTAAAACCAGTTGCCTGTATGAGCGCCTGCAGCCATGCTTGCGTTGTTGCGTTGGCAGCACCTCAAAAGATGACCTATGTTTTTGGAGATCTGGATCCAAAAGATGTGGAGCTGATTCTGCAGACAGCAGAGCTCTACCTAACCAAGTTGGATGGGATCCTACCCTGGGCCGAGCGCCCTCTCAAAAAAGGGGTGATTGCTCGTATTCCACCACTGCACTGAGGAGCTCTCTCATGGCCGCTTTCACGCCCTGGATAACCCCCCTCCATCAAGCTTGGCAGGAAGTTTCTCTGACGGGTTGGACAACCCTTTATGAAGGGATCCCTGCCCATATTGACTGCTTGGGGCCGTTGCTCTACGAGCTGTTTCAAGAGCACTGGGCCGAGATCCAGGTGGGCCATGTGGCGGAAGGCGGGGTGCTGGAGCTGGCTTTTAAGAAACCTCCAGCTTTGTGCGTGCTCTACGATGGCTATCTAACCGTTGCCACCGAAACTTGGCACCTGCATTTGTGCCTGGAGGAGCACCAAGGCGGCCCCCATCGCAAGACCCCACCCGAGCTGCGCCGCAAAAGGTTGGTTAGCCGTGCTGCTCTCTACCGGCGCCTCAATCCCCAAGGTCAGCCCCGCATGTGGGGGATCCAATTCTGGAATGGAGCAGAAGAACCTTTGCTGCAGATTTTTCTGCCCAGCCCCTTTTTGGGGCCAGAGGAAGACTACCTGCCGGAAGGCAAAGCTGACTACCAAAAGCTTTCTCTTTACGAGCGCATCCGCGCCATCTATGTGCAGGGGAAAGAGCGGATCCCCTATGAGGATAACCCTCTTAAACGTCCCTACCTTGCCGTCTGTCGTTCCAGCCGTTGTTATCCTTCCCGCAACTACCAACCGGTTGTGGAAGCTCTGGAATCGGCTCTTCGAGAAGCCAACCTGGACGTACAGGTTATCACCTCAGGCTGCTTGGAAGTTTGCCAACAGGGGCCCGTGGTTTTTTACTCTGGGGATCGCACCTGGTACAAGCGGGTTACTCCCCAAGTAGCTCGGCAAATTGTTTTTGAGCATTTGCTTAATAGCTGTCCTCTGAAAGACCACCTTTTTCCAGGAGATTAAAGCATGATTGGCCTGCAATCGAGTGCTCAACCTATCCCCAGATCTTGCCGCTTGATCTCAGCCCCACTTTGGATACAAGCTACTCAAGATTTGGCCCAAGGCTGGTTCTGGCCCAGCTTGTTTACCACCGTCGGCTGTCTCAGCAATATTGCTTATACATGTACCCTTCCTTTTGTAACTGTTGGTATTGTTGCAGGCACAACTTTAACCCGCCAAAGGGCAGCCATTAGTGCTTTGATGATTTGGCTGGCCAACCAAATCTTTGGCTACACCTGGCACAACTATCCCCGCACTCCCGATTCGTTTGCCTGGGGGTTGGTGCTGGGGATCGGCACGGTGGGGGTTGCTCTTGCTGCCAGCTATCGCCCTTTGTTTTTCCAGTCCAAGACCCTTCGGCCAAGGCAACTGCTGCTGAACTATCTCTGGATCCCGGCCATGCTCATCTTGGGGTTTCTGGCTTTTGAAGGGCTGATTTTGGCAGCCGGCCTGGTTTTGGGGGGAACGGAGGGCCTGACCCTGCCCATTCTGGGCAAAATCTGGTTGCACAACTGGCTGTGGACAGGACTTTGGATTGGGATCCACACCCTGCTGGTGTGGGACAGAGGACGTCGCCGGGTGTGGCTGGGAGAGGAGAAACTGCGGTGAGCTGCTCCCGTACAAGCTCTTCCCATCCCGTCAGCGGTGCGGAGCACTTTTGCAGTGATCTGGAACATCCCCAAGAGGGATCCAGGCCAAAATAGGGGCGACCTATGTGGGAGGGGATCCCTTTGCAACTCAGTCGCGTTAACAGTGAGGAGCATTCCTGCCATCCTCTGCTCTTGGCTTCCCAACGCCTCTTGCTGTTCAGCGGCAAGGGAGGAGTGGGCAAAACAACCTTGACCTGCGCGCTGGCTCGCCAACTGGCCCAGGTGGATCCCCAGCGCCGTCTGCTCCTGATGTCCACAGATCCCGCCCACTCGTTGGGGGACGTGCTGCAAATCTCGGTTACGGATGTGGCCCAACCCCTGCCGGATCGCCCCAATTTACAGGTGCGGGCTTTGCAAGCGGAGATTTTGTTGCAATCTTTTCGGCAAACCTATGGGCCGGCCCTGGAGCTCATTGCCGAGCGGGGCAGTTGGTTTGGCCGAGAGGATCTGCTGCCGATCTGGGATTTGGCGTGGCCGGGGGTGGATGAGCTGATGGCCATTCTGGAGGTCAACCGGCTGCTGGCTGGGGAGGAGGTGGATACGGTCATCCTGGATACGGCCCCCACCGGGCACACCCTGCGGCTGTTGGAGCTGCCCGACTTTTTGGATAATCTGCTGGCTGTGTTTGCCACCTTTCAGGCCAAGCATCGGGAGATCGCCCAAGCCCTGACAGGCACCTATCGACCGGATGAGGCGGATGCGTTTTTGGCCCAGTTGCAGAGGGAACTTGAGGGGGGCAAAGCCCGCTTGACCACTCCGGAGAGCACTTCTGCTTGGCTGGTGATGATCCCGGAGCAGTTGAGCGTGGCGGAAACCCGCCGCTTTTGTCAGCAACTGCAAAACCGCCGCGTGCCCATCGGCGGTCTTCTGGTCAATCAGGTGCTGCTTGCAAGAGAGAATAACAGCCAACCTTCGCTGCCCGCTGCTCTCTCCTCTCCTCTCTACTCGGCGCGGCAACAGGAACAGCGGCGCGTGCTCAAAGCCCTACAGGAGGAGCTGCCCGGATACTCTATCTGGGTCTGTCCTTATCAACTGCAGGAGCCGGTTGGGTTGGCGGCCCTAGATGGGCTGGTGCAGCAGCTTCGCCCCTTGCCAGAGGTGCTGCTGGAGTTGGAAGGGATCCCAGAGCAGAGAGCGGAGAGAGAGTCTCCCTTCTCTACCCTCTTCCCTTCCTTCAGGGGGATCCCGTCCCTACCGGATTTTTTGGCCCAAGGGATCCGACTGGTGTTGGTGGGGGGCAAAGGGGGTGTGGGCAAGACGACGGTGGCCGGGGCCCTGGCTTGGAACTTGGCCAAGCGCCATCCCGACAAGCAGCTGTTGCTGGTCTCCATCGATCCGGCTCACTCGCTGGGGGATCTGTTTCAGACGAAACTGGGTCAGGATCCCATCCCCCTGCTGCCCAACCTGCTGGGGCAGGAGGTCGATGCGGCGGCGGTGCTGGAGCAATTCCGGCAGGATTATCTGGAGGAGGTGGCGGCCATCTTGGCGGGGGAGGGGACGGCAGGGGTGGAAGTCCAATACGACCCACAGGCGTGGCGGCAACTGCTGCAGATGCCCCCACCCGGCTTGGATGAGGTGATGGCCCTGTTGAGTGTTCTCCGACAGGAGACGAGCGGGCAGTTTGACCTGGTGGTGCTGGACACGGCTCCCACAGGCCATCTCTTGCGGTTTCTGCAGATGCCCCAGGCTCTGGAAGGTTGGGTGAGCTTGGCCCTGAAGCTGTGGCTGAAATATCGGGATGTGGTGGGCAGGTCGGAATGGGCGCAGCGGATGCGGGAGCTCTTGGCCCAGGTGCGACAGCTCCGGCAGCAGCTCCAGGATCCCCAGTTTGTTACCTTTATCCCCGTCTTTAACCCCGAGCAAGCAGTTCTGGCGGAAACCGAGCGTCTCTTGGCGGAACTGGATGCTTTGGGGATCCCTCATCCCTACGCCGTTCTCAATCGGGTGTGGTTGGAGGATTCTACCCCCTTTGGAGAGGCCCTCCGCCGTCGTCACCAGACTCTTCTGGCCCAGCTCCCCCAGCCATTTTCCCAGCAGGCCATCTTGACCATCCCCTTCCTACATCCTCCCAGCTTGGAGAATATCGGCTCCTACTTGTTCGCTCCTCAGGAGCCCTAACCTAGGGGTAGACCTTGCTCACCCAAGGAGTTATGGATCCCCATCTGGAAGAACGCGCCCGCGAGCTGCGCACCCTGCTGCAGAAGGCCAGCATTGCCTACTATGTCCACGATGCTCCCATCCTGGAAGACAGCGTTTACGACCGCCTCTACCGCGAGCTGCAAGAGCTGGAGCGGGCTTACCCTGAACTGGTCACCCCCGATAGCCCTACTCAGCGGGTGGGAGAAAAACCTGCAGAGCATTTTCCCACCGTCTTCCACCGCATCCCCCTCTACAGCTTGGAAAACGCTTTCAACCCAGAAGAACTGGAGGAGTGGCAAGAGCGCCTGCTGCGAGTTTTGGGCCGTGCCCCTGTTCCCGACAGCGGGACAGAGGGAGAGCTGGAATATGTATGTGAGCTGAAGATTGATGGCGCCGCCTTGGCCCTAACCTACATCAATGGTCTTTTGGAGCGGGGTGCTACTCGGGGGGACGGACAGGCCGGAGAGGACATCACCCCCAACGTGCGCGCCATTCGTTCGATTCCCCTGCGGCTGGCGACAGCAGATCCGCCTCCCGTTTTGGAGGTGCGGGGGGAAGTCTATCTGGCCCTAGCCGAGTTTGAACGGATCAACCAAGAGCGTCGTTCCGCTGGGGATCCCCCCTTTGCCAACCCGCGCAACTGTGCTGCCGGTACCCTGCGGCAGTTGGATAGCCGCGTTGTGGCCGCCCGCAAGCTCAGCTTCTTCGCCTACGCCCTCCACTGGCCGGAGGGATGGCCCGCCGGGGATCCCCCGCAAACCCAGTGGCAGTGTCTGCAGCAGCTCAAGGAATTGGGATTTCCAGTCAACCCCCTTTCCCAGGTCTGTCGGGGCTTGGGAGAAGTGATCCAATTTTATGAGCGATGGCGGGGTGCCCAGCTCCCCTACGCCAGCGACGGGGTGGTGGTGAAATTGAACTCCTTGCAGCTGCAGGAGGAGGCCGGCTTTACGCAAAAATTTCCCCGCTGGGCCATTGCCCTCAAATACCCTGCCCAGGAAGTCCCCACCCGCATCCGCGCCATCGTGGCCAGCGTGGGCCGTACCGGCGCCGTCACTCCAGTGGCAGAGCTGGAGCCGGTTCCTTTGGCCGGCACCCTTGTCAGCCGCGCCAGCCTGCACAATGCCGATCGCCTGCGGGAGCTGGACGTGCACATCGGCGATACTGCCATCGTGCGCAAAGCCGGGGAGATCATCCCGGAGGTGGTCGGGATCCTGAAGGAATTGCGCCCTGCCGACGCTGTTCCCTACAGCCTGCCCAGCCAGTGCCCCGAATGCCACGCCCCTTTGGTTCGTCCCCCCGGCGAAGCCGTGACCCGCTGCCCCAACCCCGAGTGCCCGGCTAAGTTGCGCGGCCAATTGCAGCACTGGGCCAGCCGCGATGCTTTGGATATCGAAGGCTTGGGGGAAAAGCGGGCAGCCCAATTGGTGGAGAACTTGGGAGTGCGCACCGTAGCCGATCTCTACCGCCTCACCCCAGAGCAGTTGCAGGGCTTGGAGGGGATGGGATCCCGCTCCAGCCAAAAGCTGGTGCAAGCCATTCAGCGCTCTCGCCAGCAGCCCTGGGAACGGGTGCTCTACGGGCTGGGGATCCCCCATGTGGGGGTGGTCACTGCCCAGATTTTGGCTGGCCATTTTCCCACCCCTGAGCTTTTGGCCCAAGCCAGCGCAGAAACCATCGCCCAGATCTACGGGATAGGCGCGGAAGTGGCCGAAGCGGTGGTGGCCTGGTTTGCCGATCCCGCCCACCGGCGGCTGCTGCAGGAGTTGCAGGCGCTAGGGATCCCCGCTCTTCCTCAGCAGGAGAACCCTGCCGTCTCCCAGATCCTGGCCGGGAAAAAATTCGTAATCACCGGCACCTTGCCCACCCTCTCCCGCCAGCAGGCCAAGGCTTGGATTGAGAGTCGGGGGGGCAAAGTCACCGCCAGCGTCAGCCGCCAAACCGACTACGTGGTGGTGGGCTCTGACCCCGGCTCCAAGCTGGAGCAAGCCCAACAACTGGGGATCCCCCTGCTGACCGAAGCGGAGCTGTTGGCGCTGGATCCCACCGTGGAATCCGGTGATCTGCATCCTTGACAGGGTGGATCCCCGAAAAACTTGGGTAGGGTGGGTTGTCTTAGCGGCAGGGATAATTTATGATTCACCTGTAGTGAGGAGTGGACGCCAATAGGGGGAAGCGAACGAAACACGGACAGTTCCTTCCCCTTTTTGGTTACAAAAAGGCGCGGCCACACCTCCAAAAAGTATCCAACTTAACTGAAGGATTCCTTTGCCAGTGCCAGATAAGTTCAACTATGATGGGATCAGCGGAGACGCATGTTTCCGTTCACTCCTCACACCATCTTCCGCTCGGCGTCAAGTCGGGCGGTTTTTCTATAAATCCGTCCAAAGGATGTATGACCATTCCCGGTAGCAGCGAAACGGCTCACCCCTTCCATTTCCAGTTTTCCTCCTTGTAAGACACTTGGGGAGAACCGAGGCTGTGGCGTTTGCACGGGTAGCGCAGAGCGCTGGAGAAGCTTATGGTCACTTTGAAGCAAGAATGAAACACCTCCGTTGCATTGCTTCCCAGCTCCCTTTTGAAGAGTGGGTGGTCGCGGAAGCGGCACGGAGCGCTTGGGAAGTGTCTCAATCCAGTTTGAAATGACTATATCTCCAGTCTTTCCAGTTGATCCCCATGGGAATCTCTTGGCACCCTGCCCCCTTGGGGATCCGGAAACAAGCCCTACGAGCCCAGTGGAGATGCTAGACTAGTAGGTCAGTGAGATTCCACCAACTTCGGCCTCCTTACGCTTTCGCAGCCAATTTGCGACTGGATTGGAAGGTTTAGTTTTCTTCTGGCTTTTGCCGGATTAGGATAGCCAAGAGCAAGCAGCAACGAGGATCCCATGGCCAAATATGACTCCCATCTAAAGTGCTCCTTCTGCAACAAGTCACAGGATCAGGTGCGTAAGTTGATTGCGGGGCCGGGGGTCTACATCTGTGACGAGTGCGTGGAGCTCTGCAACGAGATTTTGGATGAGGAACTCTACGACGGCAACACTCCTCCTGCTGCCGCCCCTGCCGGCGGCCGGCGTGAAGCTCCTAAAAAATCCTCCCGCAGCCTGCCTTCTTTGGCGCAGTTGCCCAAGCCGCAGGAGATCATGCGCTATCTCGACCAATATGTGATTGGCCAAGAAAAAGCTAAGAAGGTTTTGTCGGTGGCGGTTTACAACCACTACAAGCGTCTGGCTGCCAAGGCCAACCCCGGTAGCGTCGGAGTTTCGGAACTGGATGAGGTGGAGCTACAGAAGTCCAACATTTTGATCATTGGCCCCACTGGCTCCGGCAAAACCCTGCTGGCGGAAACCCTGGCTCGCATGTTGGATGTGCCTTTTGCGGTTGCAGATGCTACCACCCTTACGGAAGCTGGCTATGTGGGCGAGGATGTGGAAAACATCCTGTTGCGCCTGCTGCAGGTGGCGGACATGGACGTAGAAGAGGCCCAGCGCGGCATCATCTACATCGACGAAATCGACAAAATTGCCCGCAAAAGCGAGAACCCCTCCATTACCCGCGATGTCTCCGGCGAGGGGGTGCAGCAGGCTTTGTTGAAGATGCTGGAAGGGACAATAGCCAACGTGCCTCCCCAGGGAGGGCGCAAGCACCCCTATCAAGACTGCATTCAAATCGACACTTCCAACATCCTCTTCATTTGCGGGGGGGCTTTTGTTGGCCTGGAAAAAGTAATCGAGCAGCGCATCGGCAAGAAATCGATGGGCTTTATCAAGCCAGGGGAGCAATTGTCGGTTACCCGCGAGCAACGTATGGCCAATGCCCTCAAGGCTTTGGAGCCTGAAGACTTGATCAAGTACGGCATGATTCCCGAATTCACGGGGCGGCTCCCGGTAGTGGCGACTTTGGATCCGCTGGATGAGAAGGCGCTGGAGGCGATCCTGACGCAGCCCAAAAACGCCATTCTCAAGCAGGCGCAGAAGCTGTTGCGCATGGACGGGGTGGAACTGGAGTTTGAACCTGCCGCCATTGCTGCCATTGCCAAAGAGGCTTATCGCCGCAAGACCGGGGCTCGCGCCCTGCGGGCCATTGTGGAAGAGCTAATGCTGGATGTGATGTACGAGGCACCCTCCCGCCGCGACCTAAAGCACATCCGCATCACCGCAGAGATGGTGGAGCGCCGTTCCACCCGCGAGCTGATTCCTCACCCCTCTACGCTGCCCAAGCCTGAGTCGGCCTAGAGTCGCGGCCCTTCCGATCCCTGCTGGATGAACTTATGATCTGTTCTTGAAAGAGGGGGCAGGAGATCCTATGGCAGGGACTGCGTTCCGCTGGCGCGAACGACAGCGGGTGGATCGTGAATATGCGGTAATTGGTCTGGGGCGCTTTGGTTCTAGCTTGGCTCTCACCTTGATGGAGCGAGGGCACAATGTCTTGGGGATCGACCGCAGCCGTGAGATCGTGCAGCGCCTGGCGGATCAGCTGACGCAGGTGGTGGCACTCGATTCCAGCGATGAAGATGCGCTGCGAGCGGTGGATATCCTCTCCTTCGACACGGTGGTGGTGGCCATTGGCAGCGATTTTGAGAGCAATTTGCTGACGACGGTGGCCCTGAAAAGTCTGGGGGTGCGCAATGTGGTCTGTAAGGCGTCGACCGAGCGGCAACGCTCTATTCTCCTGCGAGTGGGGGCAGATCGGGTGGTGTTGCCGGAGCAAGAGGCAGGGCGCCGTTTGGCTCAGGTGTTGACAGCACCGGGGATCCTAGATCAGCTAGAGCTGGAGCCGGGCTACAGTATTACGGAATTACAGGTGCCGGAGGCGTTGGTGGGCCATACGCTGGCGGAGTCGGATCTGCGTCGCCGCTTCGGCATCACGGTGCTGGTGGTGAAGCGAAAGCAATCGCTGGTGGTCTCTCCCCCCGCAGACTACCTGCTGGAAAAGGGGGATTTGCTGGTGGTTCTGGGGGCCAATACCAACATCTCGCGGCTGAATGAAATGTAGGGAGGGCTCCGATGAGAGAGGGCTCCGTCCCGCTTCCGCCAGAGGAGGGCTCTGAGCGCTTGGTTCCACCGGTACCATCCCGCGCCCGCTACCTGCCGACACCGGGCTCGGCATTGTCTCAGTCCTCTAGGGCCTTTGGGAATCGTCTGCAGTGGTTTTTCGGGGGGGACAGGCGTCGCCCTCTGCCACCGCCATTGCGCCTGGTTGTAGGGTTGGGGCTCTTGGCAGTGGTGGGAACTTTGGTGCTCATGTTGCCGGGGATCGGGCGCGGGGATCCCTTGAGCTGGAATGAGGCGCTGTTTACGGCCATGTCGGCCCTGAGCGTGACGGGGCTCTCGACGATTGTGGCGGCGGAGGATCTCACCCTGTTGGGCCAGATTGTGCTGCTGATCCTGATTCAGATTGGCGGGGTGGGCTTCATGGTGTTGGCGGTGGTGGTGTTTCAACTGATCGGGCGGCGCATTTCCCTCCTCAATCGCTTGGCGCTGTGCAATTCGCTGGGTCTAATCGATCCGGGGGCGATCTTGGAATTGACTCGGCGGGTGCTGCTGGGGGTCACCCTCATTGAGTTGGGGGGGGCTTTGCTGCTCTGGGTGCATTGGCGGGATCTCTATGGGCCGGAGCGGGCGGTTTTTCTGGCTATTTTTCACGCGGTGTCCGCCTTTTGTAATGCAGGATTTGACCTGTTTGGCCGGGAAGGGATCCCTACAGACGGTCTGTCGCTGGCGATTTTGGCCGGTCTGATTTTTATCGGCGGTTTGGGCATCCCGGTTTTGTCGGATTTGTTAACCTGGCCGCGGGGCCACCGCCCCTCTCTGCACACCCGGATTACCCTGGGCGTGGTGGTGGTTTTGCTCTGCACGGGCGGCATTGGTTTGTTTTTGGGAGAGAGCTTGCCCGGTGGATCCCTGCTGGAGGTGAGCTGGCCCCACCGCTTGGGCCTGACGTTTTTTCAGTCGGTTTCTGCCCGAACGGCTGGGTTTGCCGGGATCCCCATTGAGGATTTGACCCCGGCAAGCCAGTTGCTGCTGATGGCTCTCATGTTTATTGGGGCAGCCCCAGCTTCTATGGGGGGCGGCATGACCACCGGCACCTTGGCGGTGTTGGTGTTGGCCCTCTGGGGCTATGCCCGCGGTTTGCCCAGCGCTCAGATTGCCGGGCGCAGCTTGGATCCCTCCATGGTGCGCAAGGCGGCAGCGGTGTTAACGGTTTCTCTGTTTGTGGTATTGTTGGCGGCTTGGTTGATTTTGCTGACCCACAGTAACAGTAGGTTGGATCCGGTGTTGTTTGAGGTGATCTCCGCCTTTGCCACCTGCGGCCTCTCGACGGGCTTTACCGGGGAGCTCAACTGGTTTGGCCAACTGATCATTGTGCTGGTGATGTTCTGGGGCCGGTTGGGGGCATTGACGATTGTCTTGGCCTTGGCTCAACAACAGCCCCGCCCGTTGGTAACCTACCCTGAAGAGTCGATCCTAATCGGTTAGTCCAGAACTGAGGAGAGAGCAGCCTCCGTTAGACTGAGTAAGGGATCCCTTCGTCCCTCTCGTTACCGGGAGCCATCCGTGTCCAAGTTCCTTTTAATTGGTTCTACTGAGCCCTTCAGCGGTAAGTCGGCTGCCATCTTGGGTTTGGCCAAGCATCTGCAGCAGCAAGGGATAAAAGTCACCTATGGGAAGCCCATCGGTTCTTGCGAGCGGGAAGATTGCTCGCTGGAAGGGGGCGATCCGGATATGCGCTTTGTGGCGGAGTCTCTGCGGCTGACGATGGATCAAATGCCGCCGATGCTGCTCCGGCTCAACGAAGAGGCTTTGCTGGCTCAAATGAAGCGAGCTCCCGGGGATCCAGCTCCAGAGTGCCCGGTTGCCCCTCTGTTGGAGTTTGTCCAGCGCTCCCCTGCCGATTTGGTGCTGCTGGAAGGCCCAGCCGATCTTTACGAGGGGGAATTGTTTGGCCTGTCGCTGGCCAAGATGGCCCAAGCCCTGGATGCTCCGGTACTGCTGATCAGTCGCTACCATTCCTCCTTGGCTGTTGATTCTCTTCTCTTTGTCCATCGTCAACTGGGATCCCGCTTGGCAGGCGTGCTGCTGAACGATGTGCCACCTGACCAAATGCAACCGGCAAAAACGATCATTCGGCCTTTTTTGGAGGGACACGGGATCCCGGTGCTGGGGATTTTGCCCTCCCATCGCATTTTGCGCAGCATCAGCGTTGGGGAGTTGGTGCGGCAACTGGATGCCGAGGTGCTCTGCTGTCCAGATCGGATGGACCTGATGGTTGAAGACATTGCGGTAGGGGCGATGAACGTCAACTCGGCCTTGAAGTACTTCCGTAAGCTGGATCACAAGGCGGTGATCACCGGCGGAGACCGCACCGATATTCAACTGGCCGCCCTAGAAACTTCCACCCTCTGCCTGATCTTGACCGGCAAGCTCCCTCTGGATCCCCGCATTCAGTCTCGAGCAGAAGAGCTGGAAGTGCCGATCCTCTCGGTGGATCTGGACACCTTCACCACCATCAACCGCATCGAACGGGTTTTTGGGCAGATTCGCCTACACGAGGAGGTGAAAGTCCGCTGCATCCAAGAGCTAATGTCAGCGAATTTTGACTTTTCCCGTCTCTATGCCCATTTGGGCTTAACACAACCCCTAGTGTCGGCGGCAGGTGCGTAGGATAAAGTCATTAAGGCTTCTCTACATCTGGTGTCTAAATAGGTAGTTCTCCGAGAGCGAGCACTATACCTGATCAAGATGAAATAAGCTCAGTTTTGACGCGCTGGTCTCTAGTGTCTGATGCTTTCCAGTATCTGCAATGATTTCTGCAAAAAAACGCAGGGATCTATCGCCGGTTTGGCCTACTCACCGAATTCGAGAGATATCATGCGAGTATTCATCACCTCAACACACCACTCCTCCCCCAGATTTTCTGGGGGTTTTTGTTCGCGCCGTTTTGGCAGAATTTCCCTGTCTCTCTAACCTTACGTCACGTGAGCTGGTGTTGACGAGGTTTATACTACTGATAGTGTAAAGTAAAACTTTCCCGGAACTAGATACACTAAATAGTGGTGCTGGCACGCCCTTGTGCGGTAAGATGCAGTGTCTGTTGTCGAGCCGGGATCCCAAATCTTCCCGTTAGCATCGGATGAGCACCATGGCCAAGGTTTCACGGATGCACAGCCGCAAAGGAGCGGGCCCCAGCCGTCTGGTTGCCTGCCCCCACAGTGGCATCTTCACCGACGGGGGATGTTCTCCCAATCCGGGGCCAGGGGGATGGGCTGTGGTGGTGGTTCAAGGTGATCAAATTGTGGAAGAGTTTTGGGGAGGGGATCCCGATAGCACCAGCAACCGCATGGAACTGACCGGCTTAATTCGGGCTTTGCGGTATTGCCGTGACACCCAAGGCAACGGCGTAGATACCATCTACAGCGACTCCCACCTTTGCGTACAGACCTACAACGACTGGATGGATCGCTGGGCAGCGCAGGGGTGGCGGCGGCGCACCGGGCCGGTGGAAAACTTGGATCTGGTTCAGGAACTGTATCAACTAAAGCAGCAGTGCCCTCAGGTGCAGGTGGTTTGGATCCAGGCTCACGAAGGGTTGCGCTGGAACGAGTACGTGGATGAGTTGGTCGCTCGCGCCCGGCCAAAGTAACAATTTCTACATATTCCGATGTATGAGGCTGCGATCACAGACAGGCTCTGAGTCCATCGCCTATCCTCAAGAGGACGGCTCGTCGCAGGTGTGATATGAAGACCCAACTTCAGTGCCGGTTTCGTCCTCTCTCCCTTACGTTGATGGCGGTGGGGGGCTCTTGGCTTCTGGGATCCTGCCAACTCAGAGGGCCACAGGTACAGTTGCCCGGCGATGTTCTGCCGGAAACCGCGCTGGTTCCCCAGTCGGCGCCCCTGGTGCTGACCTTTTCTACCCAACCGGAAGAATCTTTTCGCACTCACCCTGACCTTTTGGCCCAGTGGGAGAGCTGGACGGCAGAAGCTTTGGCTGAAACCGGCAAGGAGTTCTCTCGGGAAGAGATGCAAGCTTGGGCTGGCGAGCAATTCACGATGGCAGTGGTGATTCCCAATCTGGTGCCTGGAGCTGCCGAGCCGGTGCCCGGGATCCTGTTTGGAGCCAGCACCCGCAACGCCGATTTGTCTGGGCAATTCTTGGCCCAGGTGCGGCAACAGGCAGCAGCAGAAGGGGCCAACTTCGAGCAGCGCCAGGAGCAGGGGGTCACCCTCTATGTGCAAACCAACGGGGAGCCGGGCGAGCGGTGGGTGACTGCTGAGTTTGGCAACCGTTTTGTGGCGGTGGCCAACGACCCGAGGGTGATGCAGCAGGCGATTGCTGTGTATCGCGGCGAAGCAGAGCCGATTGGCCGCTCCGAAAGTTTCCGCACCGCCGTTGGCGACCTCTACAAGAAGAGCGGCACGCTGGCCTTTGCCTACTTCAACTTCCAGGCTTTGCAGGAGGATCCCGAGTCTTTCCAAGACTGGATGCAGGATTTGGATCCAGCGACGCTGGGATCCCTGCAACCCCTGCGCTCTTTGGCCATGGCTGCCCACTGGCAAGAGCAGGGCCTACGGCTGCGCATGTTGACCCAGACCGATCGGAAAACCCAGGGGCAGGGAGGGTGGCAACCGGCTCGCGGCGAACTCATTCAGCGGCTGCCCGGCAATGCCCTGGCGGTGCTGACCACCCAACAGATCGCCCAGCGCTGGCAAGCCGTTGTGCCTGAGCTGGAGAAAGATCCGCCGGTCAAAGAGTCGTTAGAGGAGCTGCGGGCTGAGTTTCGCGCCAATACTCGCTTGGACTTGGAAAAAGATCTGCTGGCTTGGATGGATGGGGAGATGGCCCTGCTGGTGGCACCGGATGCCCAGGCCCATCCCCTGTTGCAGGGCATGGGAGCAGCCTTGGTGATCGAGACCAGCCAAAAAGACAAGGCCAACGCGGCCCTGACTCAGTTGGATCGGCTGGCCCAAGAATCCGGAGCACGGGTAACGGAAGCCGGTGGGCAGGTGATTTGGGCGGATCCCTTGTTTAACCGCCCGCTTTTGACCCGCGCCTGGGAAGGCAACTATTTGATCGTGACCAGCAGCACGGCGGCGCTGCAAACCCTCGCCCAACGCCAGGGCAATTTGCTTCCCCAAACCGAGCCGCTGAAAACCCTCTACGATCAGTTGCCCAAGCCCAACTACGGCTACTTTTTGCTGAATTGGCAAGGGATCCGAACAGTGCTGGAGGCCACACTACCGGGTGGTTTGGCAGGCTTGGAGCCGGAGGCCCGTGAGCTGCTGACCCGCATCGATGGGCTGGGGATTACCAGCTACCCTGCCGGGGATCACGCCTTTGGGGTGGAGCTGCTGGTCACCGTGCCGCCCAAGCCACAGCCGTAAGCTCTTTCCCCCCTCTCCCTTGGGGAGAGGGGCTGGGGGTGAGAGCTACAGCCGAATCAAGCCATAGGTGAGAGCATAGCGCACCAGCTCGGTGCGGCTGCTGGTGCCTGTCTTGTTCAGCAGGCGGGTGACGTATTTTTCCACGTTGCGCACGCTGGTTTGCAGCTGCTTGGCAATCTCCTTGTTCATCAGCCCTTCTGCCACCTTCTCCAACACCTGTTGTTCCCGCGGCGTCAGCTCTACCTTGATGGGTGGGGGCAGGGGGGTGGGGGCAGAGGTCTGGGCAGGCGTGGCTGTGGCAAGGGTGCGCTCCGACAGCAGGGCGCGAATCGAGGCCAGCTCGCGGGCCACCACCTCCGAAGGGCTGGCAGCGCGGGATCGCTCAATGAGATTGGAGACGATGGCCACCAGCTCCTCCGGATCGAAGGGCTTGGGCAAATAGGCATCGACACCGGCCCGGTAACCCTGGATGCGGTCGGCGGTCATCCCCTTGGCGGTGAGGAACACCACCGGCAGATGGCTGTAGGGCTCGAGTTTTCGCAGTTGGGCCAAAAATTGATAGCCATCCATGCCCGGCATCATGATGTCGGAGATGATCAACTGAGGCTGGGCCGTGCTGAGCAGTTGCAGAGCCTGCTGGGCGTTGGCCGCCGGGATCACCTCAAAGCCGCTGTCCTCGAGGTAGGCTTGCACCGCTTCCCGTAAGCCGGGTTCATCATCTACTAGCAGAATGCGGGCTGCTGGACTGGCAGCAGGGGGTTCGGGTTTGGCTTGGGGAGAAGAGGCCATCTGGAGCTCCTGGGTAGCGTTCAAGCGTTTGGCGGCACCTGCCATCCCACATCTCTACAATCTTCCTACTAACCTGTGGGCAATCTCAGGCAAAAACAGGAGCCTTGGGGGGAGCTTTCCACCTGGAGATCTCCGCCCATCCGGGTGGCCAAGTCGCGGCTGATGGCCAACCCCAGCCCCTGCCCCGGCTTAGAAAGATCTGCCCGAAAAAAGGGGTCGAAGATCCGCTCCAGGTTCTCAGGGTGGATGCCGGGGCCGTTGTCACAGACGGCAACGAACACTTCCCGTTGCGAAGCAGTTGAGGGATCTTCACCCAACTCCACCCTCAGCCGGATCTCACCCGGGGGCGGGGTGTACTTGCAGGCGTTGTCGATCAGGTTATCAAGCACCTGGCGCAGGGCACGCGGATCGGCTTGTACAGGGGGTAGGGAAGGGGGCAGAACGGCTTGAAAGTGGTGTCCCTGGGTTTCGGCCAAGGCTTGATAGATGGGAATCCACTCCCGCAGCAGGTCGGCCAAGGAGAGGGGCTGAAGCTGGAGGGGGGCCGGGATCCCGTCCAAACGCTCGAACTCCGCCAGCAGCTCCTGCAAATGCTTGCACTCCTGTTCAATGCTCAGGCCAATCCAGTGGTTGCGATCCTCGGGGGGCAAGCGTTTTTGCAATAACTTGGCCAGCGTGCTCAGGGCGGTGAGAGGATTGCGCATTTCGTGAAGCAAAGTGGAAAGCTGCTGGGCAGAAAGAGTGACCCCCTTAACCTTGGGTTCTCCGGCTCCGCAGACGGGTTCAGGCTCTGGATGGTGTTCAGCAACTTTTCTGGCTCTCGGCATGGATCCAATCTCTAGACTCTCCCGGCGCTGGCAGATCGATCCTAGCCCTACCTCCCCTGCAATCCGCCATATCAATCCTGAGACGCTATCGGGATCCCAACCGGGTGGCTTATAGCTGGCGGGGCAGGTAGATGTTGAGAACTTCCCCCCGACGGGCGCGGTGGCGCACGGTGAGGTAGCCCCCCAAGGCGCGGAACAGAGTTTGGGTGACGGGAAGGCTGAGGCTCACTGCACCGGTATCCGGCTGCACGACCAACAACTGCCCAATCGCCTGAGGGGATTTGGGCTCTGAGGCAACAGTGGCGTCGCTGCCCTCAGGTGTGTTGACCTGAAACTGAAGTTTGACCAGCTCCCCTGCGCTGACCAACTGGGCGCGAATGTGGCTGCCAGCCGGCGTGCTGCGGGCAATGCGGTCGACCATGCCAAACAGCACCGCTTCCAGCGCCTTGGGATCGCTGACCACATCCGGCAGCTCATCGGGAATCTCCAACTCCAGTTGGGATCCCCGCCGTTCCACCTGCTCCTGCCAGCGAGGCAGGTTTTGCCGCACCAAGTCCACCAGCGCAATGGGCTCTAGCTGAAGCCGACGCCCCTCCTGTGGGGTAGCAGCGGGCATCACCGTTTCTGTAGCCTGGAAAAACAGCCCGAAGCGGTTGATTTGCTCGGTACATTCGCGGTCAATTTTCTCCACGTATTCCCGTACCCGCGACGGCAGATCGTGCCGCTTCAGGATGAGACTAACCAAGGTGCGGATGGTGCTGAGGGGCGTCTGGATCTCGTGGATGAGAGCCCGCAACAGTTCTGCCTCCGAAAGGCTGTTCTGTTGGCCTTGACCGGCAGGCTGGCCATGGGAAGGAGGAGACCGCCGCTTCTGCCAATCTTCTGGCCGGGTTGTGGGCGCAGGGGAGTTCTCGGCTCTGGCGGGGGGTAAGCGAGCGGGCGGGGATCCCGACTCGGCCAGGTTTCCCAGCAGGAGAAGGCTGCTGAAGCGGGCCAGCACCCGCACATGAGGCTCCATGAGGGGATGGTGCTTGATCAGCTCCTGCCAGAAGGGCAAGCGATCCGGCCTACCCTGTTGAACCCGCTGCTCTAGGATCTGCCAAGCCCGATGCACCACTTCCGGCTCAAAAGACACCATCATCCCCCTCTGCCGCGTGTGGGGGTGATGCCCTTGGGCGGCCACCGCCGAAAAAACAGGGGTGAGCACCAGCAAAAAAGGCTCCTCCACCAGGGGATCCTGCGGCAGGAGAGGGATCACCGTCTGGCCAGGGGTCAGAATCGACTCAGGGGACAAGTCAGGGGTAAACAGCCAGGGATCTTCACGGGCCAGCTCCCGCAGCTTCAGGTTCGGTTCTGGAGCGTCAATGGGCGACGGCAGTTGAGGCAGCGGATCCCGAACCACCCAGGGGGGCCACCAAGACACCGGCCCACCGATCACCACCCCAAACTGTCCAACTTCTTGCCATAGCTGGAGCAGGGCTGCCACCGTCTGCTGCCAGGAGCGCTCTCCTGCCCCCGGCAACCATTCCGGCAAGGGCAGATCGGCCCACAAAGCTTCCATCAAGGACAGAAATCGGCGGCTGTTCACGGATCTCTTTGACCCATCCTTCCCTTGTAGGGTAGCGGTTGTGGCCCCTCTGGGGCAGGGGAAAACCTCACCTTTTCCGGGGCGGATCCCCGTCTCACTCAGGGACAAGAATCCTCGTCCTCATACGGTAGCGAGTCTGTCCAATCAGCCTACCCGTCCATCCGGCAGAGTTGCCCCGCGCAAATTGGCCCCGCTGAGGTTGGCTGTGCTCAGATCGGCTCGGGTTAGGATTGCCTCGCCGAGATCGGCATTTTCCAGGTTGGTGCGGCCCAAATAGGCATCCACCAGGTTGGCACACCGCAAATCGGCCCCGGCCAGATTGGCCCGACTCAGATCTGCCCGCGCCAGTTTGGCCGAGCACAGACAACTGGCGGAAAGATCGGCTGCGGCCAGATCCGCCTCGCTCAAGTTGGCCTCTGTCAGATTCACCTGGCGAAGTATCGCCTCCTTCAAGTTGGCCCGCGCCATCTGCACCCCTTGCAGGTCTGCCCCCAAAAAAGAAACCCCCCTCAGGTCGGTCTCGCTCAGGATGGCTCCCTGCAAACGGGCTTGCTGCAGGCTGGCCCCTTGCAAGTTGGCCTTGATCAAACTGGCCTCTTTTAGGTTGGCCCCGCTCAGGTCGGCCCGCGTCAAATCCGCTCCCGACAGGTTGGCTCCGCTGAGATCGGCGCGGCTGAGGTTGGCGTTGCGCAGTACCGCTCCCCGGCGGCTATCGAAACGGAGATTAGCCCCCCGCAAGCAAGCTCCCCCCAAGTTGGCACTGGTGAGGTTGGCCCAACGCAAATCCGCATCCAGCAGGTTGGCATCGATCAACAGAGCCAGCGTCAGGTTGGCCCCATGCAAATCTGCTCCTTGTAGGGTGGCGCCGTGCAACTGGGCATCTCTGAGATCCGCCTCGCTCAAGTCCGCCTGGCTGAGGTTGGCCCCACCAAGGTTAGCCCCGACGAGGTTGGCCTTCTGCAGCTTGGCCCGCCCCAAGAAGGCGAAGATCAAATTGGCACTGTGCAGGTTTGCTTGGGAGAGATCCACCCCGATCAAATCGGCCCGGCTCAGGTCAAGGGCGGCCAGGTTCTCGCCGGCAAAGTTGATCCGTCCTGCCCGGTAAAGCCGAAGCAGATCCTTGGCATCCATAGAAGAGAGGGGAGAGCATGACTCTAGTCAATAATAAGCTCAACTATACTGAAAATAATGTATAATATGTTCAGTACGGATTACTACCAGTTGATCTTTCTGTTTACTTTCGAGTCTGCCAACATGGTAGCCAAAGCAAAGCAGAAAATTGGTAGTAAGACGACACGGAAACTGCGCTTTGGGTATTCTACTCAAAGCTTTGCGGGATACCGCCATTCTGTTTGGAAACAAACAGAATGCTATCGCTGCATAGTTGAACAGTGATGTTCAGCAGTGTTCAGCGTAAATGTATCAGCTCAGAGAAGTGAGAGAGGAGCTGCACTGGTGGTTATTCTAGATAAGGATCCGGGCGTTTCCCCAGCACTCTGCGCAGCTGATCGCCAGTGTTGAACGAGATCCCCAAACAGCGGGTTTGAGCTTCAAACCAGCCCGAACAGACGGCGCTCTGCCTCCTCCATGCGATCCAAGAAAGCAGCAAATTTGGTGGAGATCTCCCCCACTTCCTGCAAAAAGGCGCGTAGTGTTTGGTACTTGAGAACCAAGGCTTCCTCTAGGGTGCAGGTTTGGAACTGCTCATCCAACGCCTTGCCCAACTCGCTCAGGGCCTGTTCGATAGCAGTTTTGACAGAGCCGACGCTGCGCCGCACCAAGCGCATCACCTCCTGCTCCAACTGCGGCTTTTGCTGGGCCAGCTCGCTGCTGGCCAACACCTGTCTTAGGGAAGCATAGGGATCCGCAAGGTTGGTGGGCACCTCAGTGATCGCCTCCGGCAAAGCGTATTCCCCACTGCTGACGCGCAGGGGCTGCACCAGGCGCCACTCCGATTGTTCTAGCTTTTTCAAGATCCCCATGAACATCGCAGCGGATCCCTCGACATCCCTCAAGAAGCCGCGCAGCACCTGGTGTTTGAGGGTCAGATATTGGACGGGATCCTCATCCTGCAGACCTTCGTCCAGGGCGTTGCCCAACTCGCTTAGGGTGTTCTCGATGGCAACCATCAAGGATCCGGCGCTGTGATGAAGCAGTTGGCGGCAGGACTCTGGGATCTCCTGTCGCAGGTCAGAAGAGGGGCCGGGTGGTGTTGTCCAGGTTGCAAAAGCCAGAGGATCTGCAGGTTCTTCCTCATCTTCTGGGATCCCAGCGTCAATCCAAGTCATGGGGCTGGCCAGGGACTCTGCCTCGCCCGCGCGAGCGGCATCTTCGGTATTCAGCCAATCCAGATTGGCGGAGAGAGGCTCAGCAGCCAATCCTCCGCCGGGGAGGGTCGCTGGGGGCACGTCAACGTAAAGAGGCTTCAGCATCTGCAGCACAGCATTGGCGGCTTGGCCATCCTGATCCGGCTCCTGCAACTGCTGCACCGCCTCCTTCAGCCGGGCTTCCAGTTCTTGGGGGGAGGCGCAGGCATCGTAGAGGGCTCTGAGCAGCTCGTCCAGGCTGTAGCGCCGCAGGGCCGCCAACCCCTGCAGAGTAGGCTCTACTTTGTGGTACAAAGCCGTGAACAGAACCAGCTTGGCCCGCAAAGGGCTGGTTTGCCGCATCACCCCTGCCCGCAGCTCGAAGGGATCGTAGTCTTGCTTTTGCAGTCGTGGGCTTCCATACTCCAAGGACAAGATAGGCGAGGGTGCGGCCCAAGCTGATGGCTCCTTGGTCGAGGGCATGAGTGGGCTAGAGGGATCCGCTTGGGGCTGTTGATACAGGGGCTGTAGCTTGCTTAGCAGCATCTTGGCGATGCGAGCATACTCGGCTTTTTTGTTGATGCGGCTAATGGCATCTCGAAAGCGCTGGCCCAAAGCATCAAGGGTAGCGTGCTGGCGGCAGAGCTGCTCCAGCAGAGCTTTCAGGTCTATTTGGTTCAACTTGCTGACATCGCTTTCCCAAGTGCTGGTGCAGGCAAAGTAAACCAGCTTTTTCACTCGGTCTGCGTACCCGCCCTGCTGCACTTCTTGCACAACAAGGCTAAAGGGATCCGAGACAACCATAGGGAGCTGCTAAGCAGGAGTAGGTGGATCTAAGCTTACGAGGATCTTTGCGGTTTTTGAACAAGGACGGGCACCTTGCTGGGCAGAATAGCATATCCTTCCCAGGCAGAACCCACCTGATGTTTGCCCAGGGATCCCCCAGCCATCAAGTGGGATTTAGCGGCCTATTTTTTGCAGGGCTCTTTCCACCTGTACTACATGGCGGTTCAGTCCCAAGTTTTCCGCTGGGATCCCCAGGGCCAGGCCCACCAATTGTGGCAAATGCAGGATCGGGATCCCCAGCTTGCGCCCGATCACCTCTTCCACCTCCGGCTGCCGAGAGTCCAAGTTGAGGTGACACAGGGGACAGGGGGTGACCAAACAATCCGCTCCCGCCTCTATTGCCTCTACGAGATGCCGGCCTGCCATCGAGAAAGACTGCTGCGGGGCATAGCTGGAAATGGGCCAACCGCAACACTGGGTGCGCCCGCGATACCAAACAGGGGTGGCCCCCAAACGCTCGAAGAGATCCTCCATCAAACGGGGATCCCGTGCCACATCGAAGCGGGAGATGTCGTAGGCCCGCAACAGATAACACCCGTAGAAGGCAGCGCAGCGCAGTCCCAGGAGAGGCCGTTTGACCTGTTGGGCCAATCGCTCCAGGCCGTAGTCATGAGCCAGCACCCACAGCAAATGGCGCACATCGCCTGTGCCCTGGTAGCAGCTCTCGCAGCCTCCTTTCTGGCACAGGGCCTGCACCTGGTGAAAGTACTCTGGACTCGCGGTTTTCGCAGCCTTCAACTTTTCATTCACGCGGCCCAGCACTCCCTGACAGGTGCTGCAGTGGGTAAGCATCGGCAGCCCCAGCGCTTCCGCCAAAGCCAGGTTGCGGGCATTCACCGTATCTTCCAGCAGCTCCGATTCTTCTTTGAAGGTGCCCGAACCACAGCAGGAAGCGGCTTCCAGCTCCACCAGTTCAATGCCCAGATGCCGCGCAATCTGGTCGGTGGAGTCATACAGCTCACGACAGGCCCCCTGGGCCACACAGCCGGGGTAGTAGGCGTAGCGCAAAGGTGAAGGAACAACCGCGGTCATGAGAAGACGTGAGAAGAAGAAGAGAATTGGGTTTGCGATCTCAACGGTAATAACAATCCATGGATCCATTGCCCACACAGCAGAGCACTGGCCTGCCTGCAGAGCGGGAACCCAGAGCTTAAGATCCTACACCCATGCGCTGCCACAGCACATCCGTTGCTGCCCAGGACAGGGAGTTTGTCAAAGCTTCCCTATTTATCTGCCCCTATTTTGAAACCATTCGGAGCCGATACCCTATTTTTCTCCCTGCCTAGTGCCTCCCTAGCCGATGTCGGGTAGATTTGGCGGTAGCCATCGCTGAGGAATCGGTCAACGCCTTATGAACAGCCCGATCCAGGATTGTGAGCCCCCCGTTTCACCTCGCTCTAAGCAGGGCAGTCTGGGTTGGAGCCTTCCTCTAAAAGGTTGGGGATTTGGCTTGTTTTTCGGATCCCTAGTTTGGGCAGGATGGGCAAGTCAACTCCAGCTATGGGCCCAGCCGGTCGAACAGCAACCTCAGGAAGAAGTCCTTGTGCCGGGGCGCAATCTCGATCCTGGGGCGCAAATCCGGGTGCGTAACGAGCTGGTCAAGATCTGTGGGGACTATCGTTGCGAAGGCTATCGCTTTTCGGTACGAGTACCGATCAGCCCTGAAGACACCCTGGAAACTCTGCTGGGGCGGCTGGATACGGAGATGCTGCGGGAGGTGGATCGGGTGTTTCAAACTCGGCCCGATTTGAATCGAGTCATTGTCGATGGCTACGTCTTCTCGGGTACTCCCGCTTTTGTCAGCCGGGAAGTGCTGCTGCAAACAATGTTTGTGCCCCGTCACCGTTGGGAAGTGGGGCGCTTTGGGCCAGAGCAAGATGCGATTTTCTATGCCGAGCTGTTGGGACAGGTGACGCCCTTTCTAACTCCATCCCCAACCCCCACGCCTACACCTGGGCCTGTGCCTGGAGAAGGTGTGCCCCCTCTGCCCCCGCCTCCTGGGGAAACTCCTCCCATAGAGGCAACGCCTACCCCTCAAGAAACCCCAGCCCCTCCGCCTCCGCCCCAAGGGGATGTGATCCAGCGGCAGCCGATCCAGCCCTGAGGGGGTTATGGGGTGGCTAAGTCTGGGTTGTGAGGGATCCTCAGGATCCCTTGTTTTGTGACCAGGCCGGTACCCTCCCAGTTGTCGCGGGGTTGAGTCCTGAGCCGAGGTGATCTAGGCTTCAAAAGTGGAGGGATCCCTCCAATTCATTGCTTGACTGGTGTGTGGCGGCATGGCAGGACACAGCAAGTGGGCCAACATTAAACGGCAAAAGGCCCGTGTAGATGCCAAAAAGGGCAGCCTCTTTACCAAACTCTCGCGGGCCATCATCGTGGCAGCTCGCAACGGCTTGCCAGATCCGGATGGGAATTTTCAGTTGCGGGCGGCAGTGGAGAAAGCCAAAGCAGCGGGGATGCCCAGCGAAAACATTGAACGAGCCATTGCCAAGGGAGCCGGCAACTGGAGCGACGACAGCCCCCTGGAAGAAGTTCGCTACGAGGGCTACGGCCCCGGTGGGGTGGCTGTGTTGATCGAGGCCATGACCGACAACCGCAACCGCACGGCTGCCGAGGTGCGAGAAGCCTTCAGCAAAACCGGCGGCAGCTTGGGAGAAGCCGGCTGCGTAAGCTGGCTGTTCCGGCAAAAAGGGGTGATCAGCCTGGAGGAGGTGTTGGATCCCGAAGCCCTGTTGCTGGCGGTGGCGGAAGCGGGAGGAGACGACTTCAAGGTGGAAGGCACAGGAGCAGAGGTGTACTGCGACTACTCTTTGCTGGAGCAGGTGGCCACCTACCTGAAAAAAGAGGGCTACCCAGTGCAAGATGCGGCCATCCGCTGGATCCCATCCACTGAGGTGCATGTGGAGGATCCCGATACGGCCAAGTCAGTGCTTGCCCTGATGGAGCGTCTCGACAACCTAGACGATGTGCAGAATGTCTACGCCAATTTCGAGATCGACGAGGCGGTGATGGAAAGCCTGGCCTGAGAACAGGCTGCCATCATCTTCCGAGAAAGGGAAACCTTCAACAGAAGCATCCGTCAGCGGAGCTTAACGGCGGTGCCGGCGGCGGTAACGAGGATCATTGTCGTGCTCATGTTGGTATGAATGCTAACGCCTAGGATGCCATTTGCTCCCAAACGTTTGGCTCGCTGCTCCAACTCTTCCAAAACCTTTTTCTGGGCATTCTCGAAAACTTCTTCATAGGTTCTTGTGCGTCCCCCGATGATGTTGCGGAGGCTAGCAAGGAAGTCCCGTAGAACATTGGTGCCATAAACTACCTCGGCGGTAACAATGCCCAAGTAACGCTCAACCTCTCTACCTTGGAGCACGTCTGTAGTGGTCAGCAGCATGGCTTGCTTCCTGGGTCAACACCCACCAAGATAGTCGGGATCCTCAACCTTTGGAATCGGGTTCTTGCCCTGTGTTTTCAGCAGAGTGGCGATATGTCGAAGGGCGACCAATCCCTACAGATAACCGTTCCACAACGCATAGTCATTTATCTCACCGTTGAGGTGAAACAAACGACCGGTTGCTTCCTGCTAAGGCCTCCGGCCCGCTAGCGCGATCAGTTGAAATAGATGGTAATAAAAACCACGACTGCTATCAGCCCTTGCCGCGTGGTAGGGCGCTCAAGGGGATCCCTGGCCAAGACCGGCGGCTGATACAATAGCTGCCCAGGGATCCAAACCAAAGATCTCTAGATCTCTGCTTTTCCAACAGGATTTCCCCACAAGCCCGATGGCAGGCCCGATCCGAGTGGTGGGTAGCTTGAACATGGATTTGGTGGTGCAGGTGCCCCATCATCCCGGCCCTGGGGAAACGGTGCTGGGATCCGACTACGCCACCTACCCTGGCGGTAAGGGAGCCAATCAAGCGGTGGCAGCGGCGCGGGCGGGAGCCCAGGTGGAAATGTGGGGAGCGGTGGGATCCGATGAGTTTGGGCGTCTGCTCCAAGAGAACCTGGAGCACAACGGCGTGGATACCCGCCACCTGAGGCAGTTGGAGGGGCCCAGCGGCCTAGCTTTGATCACAGTGGATCCCGGCGGGCAAAACAGAATTGTGGTCAGCCCTGGAGCCAATGGTCGCTATCTGCCGGAGCATTTGCCTCCCTTTACCCCGGCGGCCCTGCTCCTGCTGCAACTGGAAATCCCCCTGCCCACCGTGCAAGCTGCAGCAGAACAAGCCTTTGCCCAAGGGATCCCGATTTTGCTCAATCCCGCCCCCATCGCGCCATTGCCGGGATCCCTGTTGCGCCAGGTTCGCTACTTGGTGCTCAACGAAACCGAAGCGGCTGCCCTTGCCCAATCTCCTGTGGAGACGCCGGAACAAGCCCAAAAGGTGGCTCAAGAACTGCAGAAACACGGGATCCCAACCGTTATCCTCACCTTGGGAGGGGCAGGGCTGGTCTGGGCAGATGGGGAAGAAAGTGGCCATTGGCCAGCTCATCCTGTGGAAGTGGTGGATACCACCGCTGCCGGAGATGGGTTTTGTGGGGCCTTAGCTGCCTGTTTGGCTGCCGGGGGATCCCTGAGGGAAGCCCTGCGTTTTGCCAATGCCGCCGCTGCTTTGGCCGTAACCCGTGCGGGAGCCCAACCCAGCTTGCCCCAGCGCTCTGAGATTGAGGCGTTTTTGGCCTCTGCCGTAGAAACAGCTTAGACTGCCGCTTGTCAAAAGTTTTTAACATCTGCGGTGGAGAAGTTCATGAGCCGTCTGCGTGGGTGCTAGGGGAAACCGCAACCTCCACAGGACAGAGCGGGGCCAAATCCTTTTTCCGAGCTGCTACTCATCGCCGGCGGAGGGGATCCCTTGCTCCATTGAGTACTGCTCAATAGTGCCTTGTCTTCCCTTGTGGGTGTCTTTAGAGTTAGGTAGTGAAAAGAAAGTATTCGGTAATTCTGATAAAGGCCCGTGAGTACCCTCCTTGCTGAAGATGACGCTCTCTACCGTCAGCATGTTCATAGCCTGCTAACACAACATTTGCCTGAGTTCGGCCCGGTGTATATAGCCTCGAATGGTAGAGAGGCGTTGGAACTCTACCGCCAGCACCACCCCAGCTTCGTGTTGATGGATATCCGCATGCCCGAGATGGCCGGGATCGAGGTAGCACGACAGGTTTGGTCAGAGTGCCCCAGCACGCGCATCATTTTTTGGTCGCATTTTGCCGATGAAGTCTATGTGCGGGAACTGCACAAGATCGTGCCTCCGCAAACCGTCTATGGCTACCTTTTGAAAAATTGCACCGATGAAAAATTGGTCAGCGCTATCCAAGCAGTGGTGCAGGATGAGCAATGTGTGATCGACCGAGAGGTGCGCGGAGTCGATTCCCGTTCACAAAACAAAATTACCGGTCTCAGCGACGCCGAGTACGAAGTGTTGATCGACATTGCCCTCGGCCTCACCGACCAAGCCATTGCTGCACGGCGCTTTTTGTCCCGCCGAGGGGTAACCAACCGTCTGCGCAACCTCTACGACAAACTAGAGGTGAGCAACGACCAAATTGAGAGCGACGAGTGGGGAACCACTTTCAGCTTGCGGGCCAGAGCCATCCGCCTTGCTTTCAAACGGGGGTTGATCAACGCCCAACTGCTGGATGAGGAGGAAGTGCATTTGGATCACTGGCTCAGCCGCTACCGACTGGATCCGCTGGACTAGAGAGGGGGTGTTCGAGCCGTCATCGCTCTTGGCAAGCACTTGTAGTCAATTCCCTTGCCAGCGACCAAGGAGACTTGGGCTCAATGGCTGGCCACCCCGCCAAAGAACTGGGATCAAAGCTCCCTCGTACCGCTATGGAGAAGCAAGCCGGTAGGGTGGGGGGTCGCTAGCGGAAAATCATCTCGGCAACCGCCTCAAAGCCGGCATCCAACAGCCGATCCAAGACCGACTGGGCCTGGCTGCGACTGTCGTACAGGCCCGCCTGCAACACTGTTCTGCCGTTGAAAACCGTTTCCACCGCCTCGGGGATGAGCTGCCGCAATCGGTTCAAGTCATCGCTGCTTTTGGGGGTCACCAACACGCGAAATTGGGTTGCCGAGCCCACAGCAGCCACAGGGGGGGCAACTGGAGTTGTAGTGGGAGCAGAGGGAGTGGCCGGGATCCCTGCCGATGAGCGACGGGCCGGCGGGGGCAGAAGGGTGGTGATATCTGTGAGGGGAGCCGAGGGTGGCCTGGGAACAGGAGCTGCGGGGGCAGGGCCAGCCGGCTGAGCAGGTGCGGTAGAGCCATCTGGCGTGAAGGGGACGGCAACAAACTCCTGCGCTTGGGGTTGAGTGTCCGCCGGCTGGGCAGGAACGTTGGGCAAAACGCGCCCCCCCGATCCCGATAGAGAGGCAACTGGGCTGGGATCCGTCGATTGCGGCACCGTCACAACCGGTAAGGTGGAGGGGGTCTCAGCGGCTGGCCGGGGATCCCTGGGAGTAGCCGGCTGGGACGGGGCACTGGGCAGAGCCAAAGTGCCAGGAGCAATGGGGCGGGGAGCACTATCGGGGAGAGCGGCGACGGTGGTTTGACCGGACAGATCCAGATCCCCTTTGGCTTTGCCCCGCAGTTGGTTGCCGTTGGCATTGATGCGCAGGCCGCGGGTGGCGTTGTGGATGTCGTATTGGCCGTTGCCCTCAAAGATGTTGTTGCCGGGATCCGTGGCCGTGCCCAAATCCGGCTGGGCAGTGGTGATGGCGGTGAGGCCGGTCTCCAAGTTCTGGGCGATGAGATTGTTGCGCAGGATGGGCCTGGAGCTGCCCCCGACGATCACGCCGGTACGGTTCTGCAGGATGCGGTTGTTGCGCACAATAGGCGCCGAGCGCTGGTCGATGGTGAGGCCAAAGCCGGTCTCCTGGAACAGGTTATTGATGATGGTGGGCTGGGAGGTGCCCAAGACGGAAATGCCGTTGGCCCCGTTTTTATAGAAGCGGTTGCCCTCCACCCAGGGATTGGAAGCGCCGGCAATGAAGATCCCATCGTGGATGCTGCCCACAAAGCTGTTGTTGAGAATGCGCGGGGAGGCCGATTCGACCCAGAGGGCATAGCCGCGCCGCCCTTGGTTGCGCAGGGTAACTCCTCGCACTTCTGCGCCGGTTTCTGCCAGCAGAGCAACATTTTGTCGCCCCAAGGTTGGGCTCATGTAGGTACCCCCGCCGGTGATGAGATAGCCCTCTCCCAAGGTGGACTCGTCCCCACGCAAGGTGAGGCCGGCTTTCAGACGGATGGGGAAGGTTTCGCCGCTCTCCTCGCTATATACCCCGGGAAAAAGCTGAATGACGCTGCCAGCCTCAGCCCGCTGAATGGCATAAGTAATCGTCTTGAAGGGGTTATTGCGGGATCCATCCCCACGGGTATCGCTGCCGTTGGCTGCATCCACGAAAATGGCCGGGCGATTGTCCGGGAGCGGGGGAGCTTGAGGCAGGGTCTGCTCGCCGGTAATACCAGTGTCCAGGGAAGTTTGCGCCCAGCCGGGATCCAACTTTGCTGTCAGCAGTAAGGTGGTGCCAAGCATCAGAGAGGTTGCCAGCCGCGTCAGCATTGCAGAACGATGGCGCTGCGCCCGCAGGCCGGGCAGGACTGCTGTAGATTGGTGTTCGCCGGATTTCTGCAGACCAATAGGCAGTAAGGACAATAAGGAAGAGATCATGGTGGTTATCCCCACACCAGGCTGGGCTAGAGAAGGAAAGCCGAGGTCATCTTACCAAACTGAGCAGGCAGGGGCCTGCCCTATTCTCCAACTCTAAATACGGACTAACGCAGGCTTTTTTTGCAAATCTGACACTAGCCCTAGAGTATCATCCTTTCTTGCGCCATGACCTACAGAACCCTTGCCCCCGAACATCTGCCCCAAGAGCCGTCGCTGCTTGAATCCGGGATCCTGCTGTCTCCGGTCTCACCGTGGCAACCCCTGATTCATCTGCTGCTGTTGGGGATCCCGGCCTTCTTGCTGCTCTTGGGAAAGCTGATGGCTCAGCCGGTCTTGGGCTGGGGGGCGGTGCTGGCTTGGCTGGGCCTGGCGGGCTGGTGGGGGCGATCGCTTTGGGCTCAGATCGGACGCCGTCTTTGGCAGTGGCTGACCACTTGGCCTCAATTGGCCTGGGCGGGAGTGGCCCTCAGCTTGGCCCTGATGGGAGGGGTTGCTGGGAGCGGGGTGTTTTCCGCTTTGGGATCCCTGAGTTGGGAGGCGATTGGGGCTTTGGGAGAAGTGTTTGGGGCCACAGGCCAGATCTTGATCGCCATCCTGGCCGCCTACATTGCCTGGCGGCAGTACATCATCTCCCGCGATCTCACCATTCAGCAGAATATCATTACCCAGCAGCAGACCATCGACGCCTACTTTGAAGGCATTTCCAACCTGGTCTTGTCTCCCGATGGGCAGTTGGACGATTGGCCCCTGGAGCGGGCCATTGCTGCCGGGCGCACGGCTGCTTTGTTGAACGGGGTGGATCGCTTCGGCAAAGCCAAGATCCTGCGCTTTCTCTCCACCGCTAACCTGCTCAGCCCTCTGCGGCGAGACGAACACCTGGGCCGACCTATCCTGGATGGCAAGGGGGGCTACCAGCGGGATCGCGTGAACGGCATCCGAGTGGTCAACCTGGGCACGATGCTGGAGGGAGCCGACCTGCATGGCACCCTGTTGCGGGCGGTGGATTTCAGCGAAGCCAGCCTGGAGCGGGCCAACCTGAGCGGCTGCGATCTCAGCCACACCAATCTGTGCGGAGCTAACTTGCGGAATGCCGACCTGCGCGGGGCCGATCTCTACCGCGCTTTGCTGTTTGTGGGATCCCCTCAGACAGCTTCCCCTGCTCAGCCAGGGCAAAAGCCCGATTTCAAGACCGGGGCCTACACCGGCGCCATCGTGGCAGGGGCAGATTTCCGCCAGGCTCGCCGCCTTTCCCCCGAACAGCGGGCCTACCTGGTCACCTGGGGTGCCAAGCTGGATCCCGAGTCCGAACCTCCCCTCAACTCTCCTAGGCCGCGTTCGGATCCTGCCGACAAAACAGAGTCGTTTCCCCCACCTGCCCCAAGCCCTTGAGCGAGAATAAATCGATAAGCCTGGTTCAGGGCTTTTGCCGCCGATTCTTCGGCTATTGCAACTCGCCTCTCCCTTGGGGAGAAGGGCGATCCCCTTCGATTCTCAAACATGGCACGGTTGCTCACCAAGTTCTGGCTGCTGGAGCGCTATCTATTTGGGCAGATGCTCACCCCGGTGCTGACCGGTATTGCCGGGGGAACCCTGCTGCTGCTGGTGGGCCGGTTGTTTACCCTGGCCGAGCGGCTGGTCGAGGGATCCGTCCCCCCCCTGACGGTGTTGCGTCTTTTGGTTTTGGATCTGCCGGAGATGGTGGTGCTGGGCATGCCCATTGCCGCCTTCTTTGCCACCATGCTCACCTTGGGCAAGCTGAGCGGCAACAGCGAGATCACCGCTATGCGGGCAGCCGGGATCCCGTTTAGCCGGATTTTCCGACCCCTGCTGCTGGTGGGGTTGGCCATGAGCTTGAGCGCTTTTTTCATTAGCAACGTGCTGCTGCCGGCCAGCAAACAGCAAATCCGCCAGATCGATCAGCAGGCTTTGCTGGCCCAGGCCACCACCCCGGTGCAATACGATGTCTTTTTCAAAACCGAAGACAACCTCTGGTTCTTCATCCGCCAAGTGGATCCCCGGTTAAATACGATGCAAGATGTTACGATTTTGCGGGTGGATCCCTTGCCGGGGGGCAAATACCAGTTGGCGGAAGTGACCTTGGCCGCTCAGGCAGTGTGGAATGGACTGGAGTGGAGCCTGAGCGAAGGAGCGACCCACCTTTACGGCCCCACGGGTCTCAGCATTGCCGAGCAAACGTTTCATCGCAAGCCGCTGCAAGTTTCTCAGGATCTGGCTGCCCTGATGCAGCCGCCGGTTCCCCCCAGCGAGTTGAGCTTGCCGGAGCTGGCGGAGCGGATTTCCCGTTTGGCCCGCTCCAATCTCAATACTCAGGCTCTGCGCACCGAGTTCCACATGCGCTTTTCCCTGCCCCTGGCCAGCTTTTTTGCCGTGCTGATTTCGCTACCCCTGGGATCCACCACCGCGCGGCGGGTGGGACGCTACGGGGGCGTCGTCTTCGGGATCCTGTTGGTGTTTGCCTACTACGTGGTGCTCAGCGTGTCTCGCAGCTTGGGAGAAGTGGGAGCCCTTCCCCCTTGGGCGGCAGCCTGGAGCTTCAACATCTTGTTCGGCGGCATCGGACTGGTGCTGCTGGCCCGTTTCCTGCGCTAGGGATCCACCCTAGAATCCGCCAGTCTCAGTTCTCAAGGATGTCTCGAAGAAGGCAGGGATCAACTTTCCTTTCTCTCTCCTCTCGCCTCGCGTAGCTCAGGTTTCCGTCCCCTTGCGGGGAAAAGGTAGGGATCAACTGTTGTTTTATCCCTGTGAAGGGAGGTTCTGCCATGTATGTTTCCGTCCCCTTGCGGGGAAAAGGTAGGGATCAACGATCAAATCAACGAGTTCTTGAACTTAATGGCTATCGGACGTTTCCGTCCCCTTGCGGGGAAAAGGTAGGGATCAACGGCAAAATCACTTCGCCTGGCCGAAGCCCACGACCAGGTTTCCGTCCCCTTGCGGGGAAAAGGTAGGGATCAACTTTATAGCGAGTGGAGTAAACTCATGTCGGTGTGTGGTTTCCGTCCCCTTGCGGGGAAAAGGTAGGGATCAACGGCAACTTCCTGTGAACTCGAATAGCTAACCTCCCCCACTCGTTTCCGTCCCCTTGCGGGGAAAAGGTAGGGATCAACGTGGTGGTGGTGCCTGCGCCCCGACAGTAAGGGTCAGCGTTTCCGTCCCCTTGCGGGGAAAAGGTAGGGATCAACCTGAGCAGCAAGCCCGCTATGAGAAGGCCAAGGTTGAGTGGGTTTCCGTCCCCTTGCGGGGAAAAGGTAGGGATCAACCCGACCCAGGGATCTCCAGCGCTGGCCGCTGCCTCGTGAAGTTTCCGTCCCCTTGCGGGGAAAAGGTAGGGATCAACGACACACCGTCAGCGGAAGAGGGCACGTGCTTTGGCAGTTTCCGTCCCCTTGCGGGGAAAAGGTAGGGATCAACTTTGGAAGAAGTGAAGTCTTCCCTGCCTGAGATGCTGGGTTTCCGTCCCCTTGCGGGGAAAAGGTAGGGATCAACGCGAAGGTCAGCTGGCTAGATGCTGGCCGATTTATTCGGGGTTTCCGTCCCCTTGCGGGGAAAAGGTAGGGATCAACCGTTATTTCTGGCACCATATGGTGTCAGGAAGGTTGGTTGTTTCCGTCCCCTTGCGGGGAAAAGGTAGGGATCAACTTATCGATAGTACCTTCGACGCCGTCTCCCCTGTAACTCGGGGTTTCCGTCCCCTTGCGGGGAAAAGGTAGGGATCAACGTCCCATTCGGGCAGAGCGCACATAGCTACGTAATCGTGCCAGTTTCCGTCCCCTTGCGGGGAAAAGGTAGGGATCAACCTTGGAGGATGATATCGCAGATATTGAGTTTGTAGAAATGTTTCCGTCCCCTTGCGGGGAAAAGGTAGGGATCAACGAAAGAAGACAAGAAATACTACCAAGCCCTCGTTGAAGTTTCCGTCCCCTTGCGGGGAAAAGGTAGGGATCAACTTCCCGCCAAGAAGTACATCGAACCACCAAAGCTGGTGGTGTTTCCGTCCCCTTGCGGGGAAAAGGTAGGGATCAACCCTAAGTGAATACCTGTCTCAATGCTCTTTGAGGGAGGGTTTCCGTCCCCTTGCGGGGAAAAGGTAGGGATCAACGTGATTTTGCCCAAGGATATGTTGGATCGTGCGGGGCTGCTGTTTCCGTCCCCTTGCGGGGAAAAGGTAGGGATCAACACTGCGCTTGAAAGCCGCCTGGCTACCTCAGTTAGAGTTTCCGTCCCCTTGCGGGGAAAAGGTAGGGATCAACCTGCATTGGTATAGCAGTTAGCTGCCTAAAGAACTGGTTTCCGTCCCCTTGCGGGGAAAAGGTAGGGATCAACGTTCATCCGGTCTCGTTTGGTTACCAACTCAATTCGCGAGGTTTCCGTCCCCTTGCGGGGAAAAGGTAGGGATCAACGTTGCGGAAGCAGCTCAAAGAATTCGGAGTAAAAGCGTTTCCGTCCCCTTGCGGGGAAAAGGTAGGGATCAACGGGACATTGTCGACGGCATCCCTCAGCCCGACTGGGCAGTTTCCGTCCCCTTGCGGGGAAAAGGTAGGGATCAACCAGAGTCCCAGCGTCACGGACTCTAATCAATTGACGCAAGTTTCCGTCCCCTTGCGGGGAAAAGGTAGGGATCAACGGCCGCCTATTGACTGCCGGAACCTTCTTGGTGAAGGCACTGTTTCCGTCCCCTTGCGGGGAAAAGGTAGGGATCAACCCAAATTCCTCATTGTCGAGGAGAGCAACGGTAGCGAGGTTAGTTTCCGTCCCCTTGCGGGGAAAAGGTAGGGATCAACACTCGCGAAGGTATCCTATTTGGATGCTCTCCGTTTCCTGAGGAAGTTTCCGTCCCCTTGCGGGGAAAAGGTAGGGATCAACGTTGAGAAACAGATTTATTACCAAAGTGTCTTGTTTCCGTCCCCTTGCGGGGAAAAGGTAGGGATCAACAGACCTCTCCCTTAACAGGGGATAAAGAACACCCAGGGTTTCCGTCCCCTTGCGGGGAAAAGGTAGGGATCAACGAACTGTGTAGCCAGGTGAATTCCTGGCTGGACTCTGTCCAAGTTTCCGTCCCCTTGCGGGGAAAAGGTAGGGATCAACGCGAATACTCCACCGTAAAAACGTATCGTTCTCATAGTTTCCGTCCCCTTGCGGGGAAAAGGTAGGGATCAACACTAGGTTATGTGTTCACAGCCCCACACTACCCTTCAGTTTCCGTCCCCTTGCGGGGAAAAGGTAGGGATCAACCTGAACGCCGGTACGAAGTGTACCGGAAAGTGAAGGTTTCCGTCCCCTTGCGGGGAAAAGGTAGGGATCAACATTCAGCCCGCTGCCTAAGAAGTACTACGAGGAACCCAAGTTTCCGTCCCCTTGCGGGGAAAAGGTAGGGATCAACCGAAGGAGGTGAATGCGAAGAATATTCGCATGACGGTGTCGTTTCCGTCCCCTTGCGGGGAAAAGGTAGGGATCAACGGGATAGCCTTAATTAAGGCTAGAGCATCGTTCCAAGTTTCCGTCCCCTTGCGGGGAAAAGGTAGGGATCAACATATTAGGAATTAAGTTCTTACCATTAGATTGGAAGTGTTTCCGTCCCCTTGCGGGGAAAAGGTAGGGATCAACCTTGCTGGCGGGGCGCGGACACCACCAGCATGCCCACGTTTCCGTCCCCTTGCGGGGAAAAGGTAGGGATCAACGGCGTTCTACTCCAGCGCCATCGCCCAGAACTTGGAGTGTTTCCGTCCCCTTGCGGGGAAAAGGTAGGGATCAACATCGAAATCACCGCCCATCTGACTTACGTCTTCAGGGTTTCCGTCCCCTTGCGGGGAAAAGGTAGGGATCAACGAGTTAGTGCGAGGGGGCGAGCGCCCCGCGGGAAGGATTACTCAAGTTTCCGTCCCCTTGCGGGGAAAAGGTAGGGATCAACCCTGGGCTTCACAGGTGCGGACTTTGTCCAAGCCTGTGTTTCCGTCCCCTTGCGGGGAAAAGGTAGGGATCAACAGTCAACTTTTTCATCCCAGTAACCAAGTAGTCTGACCTCGTTTCCGTCCCCTTGCGGGGAAAAGGTAGGGATCAACTAACGGGACTTGAAATACCACCGTCGGGGACAGTAGCGTTTCCGTCCCCTTGCGGGGAAAAGGTAGGGATCAACTCGCATTTCTCGTATAATCCTAGATTTTAGGTCCATTAGGTTTCCGTCCCCTTGCGGGGAAAAGGTAGGGATCAACTTGCAAGTTTGTACTTCTAGTCTAGACACTAACAGCAACGTTTCCGTCCCCTTGCGGGGAAAAGGTAGGGATCAACCCTACCCCCGGAAAAGCTTGAATCCATGCAGTTTTCAAGGTGCGTTCGCGAGGGAGTACGGAGACTTCGTGACATAGATATTAACATTGCTCTTGGGGATAAGCGCAAGCAAGAAAATTGGGCTTTCTGAGGCTGTTATGTCTTGTTTTCGTGCCAATCATGGCAAGAGATCTAGGTTTGCCCTTGAAATCTTGAGCTAACAAAATTAGCCTGGCGATTGCTTGCCCCGACAGATCGCGCACAAAACTTTACAATTTTCGCTCTCCTGCTCAGGCCAGGGATCCCATTGCGGGGAGAGTCTGTCTAGACTGGAAAGCAGCCCTACGGGGATCCCTATGCGAATTGGCGTGCCCAAAGAGATCAAAGAGCAAGAGTTCCGTGTCGGGCTGACACCGGCGGCGGTGCGGGCCTTAACCGAACAGGGGCATCAGGTGTGGGTGGAAACCCAAGCAGGCCAGGGGGCGGGCTTCACGGATGAGGACTACCAAAAAGCGGGGGCCAAGCTGGCTGTCACTCCTGAGGAGATCTACCGGCAGGAGCTGGTGGTGAAGGTAAAGGAGCCCTTGCCTGCCGAGTATCCTCTGCTCCATCCCGACCTTATTCTGTTCACCTATTTGCACTTGGCCGCCAGCCGCGAGCTGACCCAGGCGCTGTTGCAATCGGGGGCCACCTGCCTTGCCTATGAAACGGTGGAATTGGCAGATGGATCCCTGCCCTTGTTGATGCCCATGAGCATGATCGCTGGGCGGCTCTCGGTGCAATTTGGCGCCCATTACCTGACCCGACAGCAGGGGGGGCGGGGCGTGTTGCTGGGTGGGATCCCGGGGGTGCCGCCGGGGCGGGTGGTGATCCTGGGCGGGGGAACCGTGGGCACCGAGGCGGCCAAAATGGCCGTAGGCTTGGGGGCGCGGGTGCAGATTTTGGACATCAACCTGCAGCGGCTGAACGAGCTGGAGCTGCTCTTTGGATCCCGTGTGGAGCTGCTCTACAGCACGGCCCAAAGCGTGGAAGAGTGTGTTCGCGAGGCCGACCTGGTGGTAGGGGCAGTGCTGGTGCCGGGAAGGCGGGCGCCGGTCTTGGTGGGAGAAGAGTTGGTGGCCCAAATGCGTCCTCGCTCCCTCATTGTGGATGTGGCGGTGGATCAGGGGGGGTGCATCGCCACCACACGGGTTACCACCCATGCCCAGCCGGTTTACGAAGCCCACGGGGTGCTACACTACGGCGTTCCCAACATGCCCGGAGCCGTTCCCTGGACTTCGACCCAAGCGCTGGTCAACGCCACACTCCCCTACATCCTCAAGCTGGCCAATCTCGGCCTGGCCGCTGCTTTGGAACAAGACCCGGCCTTGGCCAAAGGGCTCAACATCAGGGCAGGCAAGCTCATCCACCCGGCGGTGCGAGCCACCTTTCCAGACCTGGGCTAGCTCAGGCAGGGGTTGGCTCCCCGGGGAGAGATGCTACTGTCGCCAGGACAGGACATAGCGCTCCAAAGCCGCGAAAAAGGTGTAGAGCAAGACACCCATGAGGCCGAGGGCAGCCAAACCCGCAAAGGCCAAAGGCACATCAAAAGAAGAACTGGCCGACACGATCAGGTAGCCCAGCCCCTGGTTGGAAGCCACCGTCTCCGAGATCACCGAGCCGACAAAAGCAAAGGAGATGGCCACTTTCAACGAGGCAAACAGGTAGGGCATGCTGTGAGGTAGCCCCACCTTGGTGAAGATCTCCCAAGAGCTGGCCCCCAGCGAGCGCAGCACATCTCGCATCTCGGCTTCCACCGTCTCCAGCCCCACCGCCACATTGACTGCAATGGGGAAAAAGGCCAGCAAAAAGGCCGTTATCACCGCCGGGATCAGGCCCAAGCCAAACCAAATCGCCAGCAGCGGCACCAAAGCCACCTTCGGGATGGTGTTAAACCCCACCAGCAGCGGGTACAAACACAGATGGGCCAGGCGGGAGCTGCCGATGATCGATCCCAGCAATATCCCCCCCACCAAAGCCAGCGCAAAGGCCAGCAGCGTCGAAGTGAGGGTGGTTAGGGAGTGACGCAGAATCACCGGGCTCCACTGGTTCATGGCTGCGAGGATCTGGGTGGGCGCCGGCAGAATGAAGCGAGGAACGTTGAACAGCCCCACCCCCACCTGCCAGAGCACAAGGGTCAAAACGATGGTGACAGCGGGCAAGACCACAGAAGCCGTTTGGGTCTGCAAAAATCGGTCAAATGATTTTTTCATGGGATCCCTCGGCAGAAATGCGCGGTAACCTGTCCAGCAAACCTTTCCAGATTTTTTGGATCAAGGGCTCTTTGGCCTAATAGCTGCGCCGAATGTGCTGGCGCACTTCCGAGACCAAGCGGTGAAACTCGTCCGTCAGGCAGATCTCCAGCGGGCGTGGACGGGGCAGATCCACTTTGAGGGAAGAGATGATCTCGCTAGGCCGTGGCCCCATCACATAAATGGTATCGGAGAGGAAAACCGCCTCCCGCAAATCGTGAGTGATCAAAATGGCGGTGCAGCCGGTGCGCAGCCACAGCCGCTGCAACATTTCCCACATATCCTCGCGGGTAAAGGCATCCAAAGCGGCAAAAGGTTCGTCCAACAACAACAGCTCCGGCTGATGGATCAAAGCGCGGCACAGGGAAGCCCGCTGCCGCATTCCCCCAGAAAGCTGCCAAGGATAGGCTTTCTGAAAACCCTCCAAGCCTACGGTGGCCAGCAGCTCCAGCGCCGACTTCTCGTGCTGGGCCAGGTTTTGCTTGAAGGTACGCTTGTAAGGCTCCACCACCTCCAACGGCAGCAACACGTTCTCCAGGGTTGTGCGCCAGGGCAGCAGCACCGGGTTTTGAAAGGCCATGCCCACACTCTTCAGGGGGCCGGCGATGGGCTGCAACTGAAAGTAGAGGGTGCCGCCATGGTCAGTGTTCAGGCCGGCCATCATCTTCAAAAGAGAAGTCTTGCCACAGCCGCTCGGCCCAACAATGGAGACAAACTCCGAGTGGGCAACAGAAAAGCTGACGTCGCGGATGATCGTGACTGGGGATCCCTTGGTGGGGTACTGCAGCGAGACGTGGCGCAACTCCAGAACGGGCTTGCCCGAAACAGCGGGGGAAGATAACCCACTTTGAACCACCCTCTGCGACTCCAACATTGACTCAACTCCAATGATTTTCATAGTGGCCCAAGTGAGGGCTGACCCCCCTGATCCAGACAGATGATGGCGGGAGCAATGAGGGTTGCAGGCCGGTTTATCTCGATTGGTATGGCCAACCCCATCCCCACTACATCAGAGAGAGGGGCAGCCAGCTGTGTTGCCAGATACTTTGTGGGCCGGTGAGGTCCCCCCATGTTCAGCTTCAGGAGATGTGGGATCCCCGAGGGCCCGGTCATCGAAGACAGTAAACTACCCGACACCCGTGCTATGCGCAGGGTGCGGGCTTTATCCCAATCCCTAGCGGCCCCAGAGGACAGCTAAGTTTCGGAATTTCAGGCGAGTTTACAGTCGCCCCAAGGAGAGAGATTACTTGAGCAGCGTTATGGTCAGCATCCCCTTCCCACCCGCAGTGTCCACACTTGAACGACTTACCATTGCGGTAGGACTTACCCCGCTCAGGGTGGATGTGCAGGCATTTGTGGCAGGTCTGACTGGTGTAGGCAGGCGGCACCAGCACCACAGGCACTCCAGCAATGGCAGCCTTGTAGGCTACAAACATCCTGAGCTGGTAGAACGCCCAGTTGTTAGTCCTGCGCCGCTCAGTCTTGCTCCGAGGCTTCTGATTCAGGCGCTCTCGAATGCCCGTCAAGTCCTCAAAAGCCAGTGCCGCACCAATAGCCTGGGCATCCCTGACCAAGGTTTTGCTGATGTTGTGGTTCAGCCATGTCTGGTAGCGTCGTTCTCTCCCAGAGAGCCTTCTCAGCAGCCTCCTAGAGCTGCGAGTGCGTTTGGATTGAACCTTGGCGCGTACACGGCTGAACCGGTCACGGACGGCCTGGATGTATCCTCCGCCCCAAGAGCGTCCGTTGCTAGCGGTGGCGATATCTCGCCTGCCCAAGTCAACTCCGATCACCCTTGGAGTCTTGCCAGTCGGGGGAGTATCCAGCTCAACAGCAATGTTGATGTAGTAGTCCCCTTGCTTGGTCTTAGACAGGGTTGCGCTTGTTGGCTTCTGGCCTCGCAGAAGCGCTATCTGGTAGCCACCGATCTTGAGCTTGAGCCAGACTCGCCCGCTCAACAGAGTCACACCAACAGTCTGTTCAGACTCTCGGTACCTAAAAGTACGCGCATCCAAGGTCAGGCTGGTGGGGCGAAACTTGTGGACTTGCTTCACCGCCTTGGCATTGCTAATCACCCGACGGAGCGCCTGACAGACGTGGTTGGCTTTCAGCCCCGTTGCTGCTCTTACCGGTCGATAGACCAAGTGGTGCAGCTTGGCGGTGTTCCAGCACTTCTCGCGCTTGGCGGTATCCAAGATCTGGTTACAAGCGTCAGCAAATCTCTGCAAGGTGCGGTCAATCTCTTGACGCAACTCTACAGGGACTATCAGCTTGCAACGTACCGATATAGTCTGGCTCATGGGCCTATCGTAGCTCATCCAGACTTTGACCAGCAAACCTATATAGAGGAGGACTTTCCTCCCGACACCAAGCCTGCGGCTATGGTGCGGGCCTCCAGCCCGAAAATTCGGTGACTGTCTATCAAGTAAAGCCCCGCCTACTGATGTTCGAAGACGTTACTGAAGCCCAACAGATCCAGCTCTACCAAAGTAGGCAAATGTTGGAAACACTGCTGCGCCAACTCCCAGCGTTCTTCCCGCCGTAACATCTCCGCCAACTTGTGGCGCACCGGGATCAAATAGCGAACATCGTTGGCGGCATATTCCAGCTGTTCGGCGGATAGCGCGTGGACGGCCCCCCAGTCGGAGCTTTGGGCAGCTTTGTTGAGTTCGACCCCGCACAGCTCGCTCACCACATCTTTGAGGCTGTGTTTGCTGGTGTAGGTGCGGGCCAGTTTGCTGGCAATTTTGGTGCAAAAGACGGGCCACGCCCGGATCCCCAGGTGATAGCGCAGCATCGCCAGGTCAAAGCGGGCGTAGTGGAAAATCTTTTCAATGTTGGGATCCGTCAGCAGCCCCGCCAAAAAGGGGGCCTGCTTTACCCCGCGGCTCAGCCGCAACAGCACCACCTCACCGGCGGAGTTGGCGATTTGCACCACGCAAAGCCTGTCCCGCTGCGGGATCAGCCCCATCGTCTCCGTATCCACGGCCAAGTGGGGTTCCCCGGCCAGGGCCTTTGCCATTGCAGGGGTGAGATCTTCGTCGCAGAGCTGGAAAGGTTGCAGGCCCACTCAGGATCTCTCAAAAGGGTGTTTTGGCTGCATAACCAAGCGGCGAAGGCCAGGCAACTACCAGCTAGACTTGACCACACCTGGCAATAAGCCTCTGTGGGCCATTTCCCGCAGGCTGTTGCGGCACAGGCCGAAATCGCGGAAGTAACCCCGGGGACGCCCGGTTTTCCAGCAGCGGTTGCGCAGGCGTGTGGGCGAGCTGGCCCGAGGGAGTTTTTGCAGTTGGGCGTGCAGCTCCATGCGGGTGGCCTGGTCGATGTTGGGATCGGCCATGGCCGCTTTCAGTTGTTGGCGCTTCTCCCGATACTTCTCGACCAAGCGTTGGCGCTTCTTCTCCCGCTCGATCATGCTCTTTTTAGCCACGGCTCACTGTTTCCCCAGATTTTTCAGCTTTACTAGAATAACGGGGAGCAGCGGCCCCAAGCAAGGGGATCCCAGGCCCGCCCACGGCCATCCTCGCCAATGTTCATCCCTCTTTTCCGCTCTCCGTAGGATCCCTGAGGCCAGCCCCTCGGCTTGGGGGCAACCTACCTCTATAGGCGAGGTTGGTGTTGGGTGATGGCCATTTCCAGAGTGATCCCGTTTATCGCCACCAAGTTTAGGGTTTCCCCAGAGCAGATTGAGGCCACGCGCGTGATTCTCCACAAGCCGCCGGCTCTGTTGGCAGTGCTGAAGTCGGCCTCTCCACTGCCCAAAGAGGTTTTGCAGGATCCCAGTTTGGCCTATATCTATCCTGCCGCCTTCATTCAATGGTCGAAGTGCATGCATGGCTTGGCGGATTGGGACACTGGGCCGGCACTGAGCTACGCCGATTATGTGGCGCAACTGAAGCTGGCCTTCATGCCGACGGATATTGCCCTGAGCGGCCATTAGGGATCCCTTGGGTTGGCCATCCCATTTCGGAAGATGCGCCGGGAAGCCTCGCGGACAAACTCTTTGAGCCAACCGGATTTTTGGGTATTTTGCACCTGGGCTTTGACCACCGCCTGCATCCCCCCTTCTCCCCAGCTTTGGTTGTGCTGGAAATACTCAATGAAGCTCTTGCCGGCAATGCGGGTGAGATAGCCAGCACTGGCTGCCTGAATGGGGGCTGTCGCCAGAAAACCGACGACGCTCACTTCGGCAACGGTGGCCAAGATCCCCGTGGTCAGTTGGATCGCCCCTTCCACCAAGCCCAAGCCCGCTAGGGTTTTGGCCAGAGACAAGGCCAGCTCCCGCCCCTGCTGCAGATCCATCTTGCAGCCGTAAAGGGATCCCAGTTCCACCACCATCTGGGCGTTGATGGCGGCAATGGCCAGCAGATCCACCGCCGGGATGGGGTTGGCAAATACCACCCCTGTAACAATCCACTGAAAGCGATCGATCACTTCCTCGGCTTGGCGGCGCAGTTGGGCTTGGAGAATCCGCTTGGCCTCTTCCCCCAACTGTTGCGATTGCAGCAGGGCATTGTCCAAGGCCAGGGATCCCCCCTCGGCATAGAGCACCGCCTGCACGCGATCCCGCACCGCCGCCACATCCGGCTCCGGTCGCCAGGTTTGGGATCCCACCCGCACAGGGGCTGGAGCAGCGGCAGCTATCAACACATCCTGAGGTGGAATCAGGGGGTAGACCCGCTCCCGCAGGCGTTGCAAGAGGATCTGCCGTTCTTCTGAGGTGTAGCGATCCGCTTTGTTCAGGATCAGCAAGGCCCGCTTGCCCAGGGCGATCAACCGGCGCAAGGGATCCACCTCTGACTGGCGCAGATCCCCATCCACCACCACCAGCAGCAGATCGGCAGCTTGGGCTTGGGCTTGCGCCTCCTGTTCCCGCATCACCCCTGCCGGGCCGATCTCCAAAATGCCGGGGCAATCCAGGATCTGCACCGGCTGCGGGATCCCGGGCAAGTTCCAATCGTAACAAGCTACCGCCTGGGTGGTGCCCAGAGTGGCCCCCACCGCCCCCGCCCGCCGCCCCAGCAGCGCGTTGACCAAAGAAGTCTTGCCCGCCGACCCGGTGCCGAAGACCACCACCTTCAGCTGGGGCTGGGCCAACTGTTGGGCCAGCAGAGCCGACCGCTCCGCCAGCGCTGCCCGCGCCACTTCATCCTGGATTTGCGCTAGCTGCGCCTCCAGTTGAGCCAAGTTCTGTTGCGCCGCTTTCCGCTTGTCCAAGGCCGTCTCCGGCAAGGCAAGGGGTTGGGTAATTTCCCTCCTGCTGGGGGCGGGTTGGCGAAACAGAAACAAGTAGTAGATGGCAGCGGCCAAAAACACCAGCAGCAGCAGCACCAGCACCCCAATCAACAGCCCCCCCAAAATCGGGTGGTAACGGGTGGCGTAGTACAGATCGAGAAACGATTGGATCAGCCAGACGATCAGCCCGGTGAACGAGGCCAACAGCGCCAACAGCAGCAGCAAGCGCAGGTAAGGGAGCGACCGCATAGGGATCCAACAAGGCCACAACCGTTCGCGTCAGCGGGACGGAGTCCTTTTGACTCTACCCGCGGCTGAGCCTATTCGGCTACCTAGATGTCGCCCTCTGGCTGCAGGGGCAGGGCTTCTCCATCCGGCTCTTCCTCTTCACAGCGGGATCCCCCCTCGATGATCGGAATGGCCTGCGGATCCCCGTCAACTTTCACTTGCAGATGGCGCAACTGCCATGCCGAGCCGGCCATGCCCCGCTCCGATTCCACCACCACATCGCCGGTGCGCTGGGCCCCTGTAATCAAAAAGAACAGACACACCCAACCGGCTTCCTCATCTTCCTGAAAGCTCAGCCGCGAGGGCCATCCCGGCTTCAGGGGCTCTCCCAAACGTTCCACCACCACGGCATTTTGTTCGAGCTGCTCCACCGCCAACTGGTAGGTGCGATAGGCACCCGAAGTGCGGATCCCATTCCAGACTAGGATCCCTGCCCCCGCCAGCCCCAGGCCCAACACCGCCAGCAGGCCCAAACAGCCGCAGCCACAGCAGCCCAGAGGGACAGCACAGCCGACTTTTTGTGGAGTTTCTGACACAGCCCATTGCCACCCTAGAATGCCCCCACCCTAACACAAGGCTGTTGCTCATCCTCTATGCCTGCGTTGCCGACAAGGTACAGACAAAAAGCCGAGCAACCCTACGCCATTTGTCGGTGACGAACATCGCTTCTCAGTTCCGTATTGCCACAGATATCTGTTACGGCCTCAAACAACAGCTCGAAAAATCATGGGATCAGCACCTCTTTGGCAAGTTCAAGCAACTCACTGTTGAGTCTAATTTTGTACTGCAGTGAGGATGGGATCCCTACGTATCCAATTGTTGGCTCTGCTCCCACTTCGATTGGAAAGGCTTGTGAAGCAAGGATTTCAAGCTTTTCGCCTGAATAGGATCTGGATGGATCAGAAAGTCAATGGATACCTGGAAAGCCCTATTTCCTGAACATTGGGAAAGATGACAAAGCGCGCATATCGAATCCGCTATTTGGCGGAGTCAATATCAGAGGGATTTATCGAGAATAAGAGCAGCAAAAGGTCTCCATCCAATCGCCTAAACCTATGGATGAAGCGACGACCGTGACCGTGCAGCAGATCATTCAAACCGCCATGATGACCGGTTTGCTCACTACTGCTCAGGAACACGAACTTAACGTAAGGCTATTTCGAGAGGAGTGCTCCGAAGCCGACCTCTTCCTGCTGCGCCGTCTACACCGCTGCCTACGCCAGGGATCCATCCGCCAGATCCCGGCCCTGAACAACACTGTAGCGGTTGGCCGCTTTGGCCCGCCCCTGCGCCTGGTACCGGACAGAGCCGAGACAACTCAGTCCCAGCCGACTGGGTTAAGCCTGGCGAGGGATCCCAAGACCGGGTAGTCAAGCAATTACAAGCAATTAGTAAACTACCCGACACCCGCGCTATGCGCAGGGTGCGGGCTTTATCCCAATCCCTAGCGGCCCCAGAGGACAGCTAAGTTTCGGAATTTCAGG
>NZ_JBSSCC010000025.1:0-46114 GCF_054059455.1 Thermostichus sp. MS-CIW-23
CTCCGTCCCGCTAACGCGAATGGAAACAAACAGAATGCTATCGCTGCATAGTTGAACAGTGATGTTCAGCAGTGTTCAGCGTAAATGTATCAGGGACTTCCCTTAGGGCCAATCCTGAACGCAAACCACCTGCTGGGTTTGGGCAGATCGCTCGGCTGCCTCGGCCACCGCCAGGGCGTGGAGCATGTTTTCAGTATGGATATAGAGGGGTCTGCCGTGGCGCAGGTGATCCAGCACCATGCGGGTGTCTTGCTCGAACAGGCCGTGGCGGGATCCCGTCTCTAGAGGGTGGGCGCTGCCGGGCCGCAGCAACGTTGCCTCTTCGCCGTTGATCAATAGGCCCCCCCGTTGACCGTGGAACTCCAGTAGCCGCTGCGAGCACCACAGGGAATCCCCCTTGCCATAGGTCAACACCGCCAGCAACCCACTGGCAAAACTCAGCTGGGCTGTGCAGTAGCAACTGCTGTAGCGGTGGGGCAGATCCGGCCCGTCGTAGCGCAGTTGGCAGCTCACCCGTTCTACCCTGCCCAACAAGTCCACCAAGCGGTGGATGCGAGAAACGGCCCCCATGAGGGGGAAGCCAAACAACTCAGGCCGATAGGTCCAGCGATCGGGAGCGGGGTGGGTGGCGGTGAGAGTGATGTAGCGAACGGCAAACAGCTTGCCCAACCCTTCCAGCTCTTGTTTCAGCAACCGGTGAACGCCGCTAATTAGCTCGATGTGTTCGACGTGCAGCAGCACTTGCCGCTCGGCTGCCAATTGCACCAAAGAACGTGCTTCGGCAGCGCTCAAGGCGAGGGGATATTCCACGACGGTGTGGATCCCTGCCTCCAGAGCAGCACGGGCAATGGCGGCATGATCCCGATTGATGGTGCTGACAAAAACCAGATCCAGCCGCTGCTCGCCCAACAGAGAAGACCAGTCCGAATAGGCGACGGCCCCCAACTCGGCGGCAAAAGCATCGCTCCGGTCGGGAGCTCGACCGGCAACAGCGACAATCTGCACTTGCCCATCTTTGCGCAAGGCCTCGGCCCGTGAGCGAGCTGCGTAGCCGGTGCCGATGATCCCCACCCGCAAGGTTTGTTCCCTCCCCTAGCCTGCCTCTGTCTGTAGCATCACACAGGAGGGATCCTTTGTACCACCCGGCAATCCGGATCTCGCTCCGCCTAGGTTTGCCGGAAAACTCCTGCTGCACCCTTTGATTTTGTGCCTACCTCACAGAGCTGTTCGCCGGTGGGGATCCCATGGGCGTTAGGAAGAAGCTGCTGCTTCAACCTCTTGGGGTTGCGGCGAGGAAAGCGGAAAATGCCGCTCCAACAAAGCCGGGATCCCCTGGGGGGAAACGCCGCTATAACGAGCCTTGTCGGGCATAAACACCACATGGGGGCCCCGTTTGCAATCTTTCATGCAGCCCACCCCCTGCACGCAAATCGAACCAGAGTAGGCGGCCAAGTGGGCGTTCAGGGCTTGCATCACCGCTCCGGCCCCACGCCGATAACAGTCGGATTTCTGGCAGACCAGCACCTTACCTTTGATGTCTGTACCTTTGATATCTCCTTTGATATCTGTGATGTTTGGAGCAACCGGTTCGGAAGCTGCCTCAGCCCCAGAAGCCGAAGACATACCCCCCGCCCTCTCTCCGAGGGGAACCACCCGGTAAAGCACCCACTTCTCTCGCCCTTTGTGCGGATCCACCTCCCGCTCCCCACAGATCTGCACGGTGTCTCCAGGTTTGAGGGTGCGGTAGAGGGCAGAGCGCAGAGACTTGGGGATCTTGCCGGAAAAAATGTCAGCCCCAGCCTGCCAACGCAGGTACTTGAGCTTGCCATCCTTATCGGGAAGAAATCCCAAAAACTGGCCCTCCGACTCAAACGGGATTCCTTGCTTAGGGAACTTGCTCATCTTGACCCCCAGCCTCTGTGTTGAGCTGCCAACAAACCTCTAGGCCATCCAATAACTCCTGTCGCCGCGCTGTGTGCTGACGGATCACGCTGCGCACCTGTAGAACAGCCAACGGAGTACTCACCTCCACCCGCAGACGACCATCTCCCGTACAAACTGCCGGGATCCCCAATTCCACTAACCGCCGACCGATGCGCCAGCGCTCGCCCAGAGGAATGTTCAAGAGATAGCCGCGCTCAGAGTCCAGAAAGACGGGGTTCATGGCCGGGATCAGCACCTCAGAGTAAAGAAGAATAGTGAAGAGATGAAACAAATTCTCAATAGCCTTCCAAAAAAAAGCCAGAGGTCGGAAACCAGGCAGGCTCAAGCCCACCTGTGGACCTTCTGGCTAGGCTCTGCCGTTCATCAAGCCGAACACCAGGCTGTCGTTGGCCAGGAAGTGATGGAGATGGAAGGCGCGATCCTCTGTCTTCAACAGGATCTGCTCGTAGAGGTAGCGAGTGGCCCGATCCCCAAGGCTCTCCGCCTGGGCTGCCTGCCGCCGCAGCAGATCGATGATGGCCTGCTCTGCCGCCAGGTCGTTCATCAACATTTGCCGCGCCCCAAAAGCTCCATCCGGCTCAGGGGTAAAGCAGCAAAGCTGGGCCAAGGTGGCAAAGCTGGCTACCGGCACACCTCCCAGCCCTTCTAGGCGTTCTCCCAGGTCGTGGACATGCTCCCTCGCCTGCTCGTAGTGATCTTTGAAGAGTTGGTGCAGCGGATAGAACTCAGTGCCTTCTACCACAAAGTGATGCTTCTGGTACTGCAAGTACAGCCCCTGGAAGCTGGCCAGCAGGGCGTTCATCCCCTCGCAAACCGGCTGGGTTATCTCAGTGCCAAGCAAGACAGAATTGTCGCGCACGCTGTTGAAAGACTGGCGCAGGGTTGAAGTTTCGGACATAAAATTCTCCAGCACAAGTTAAAAGGAGCTGTGAATCCTAGAGCGCCCGCCACAACGGGCCTGGGATCCCTGGGTATTTGCCTCCAAGTCTAGCATAGTGCAGAAAATGGCTCTTGTGAATAACTCTCAATAAGCCCGTTGTTGCAGATCCCTTTGGAGTGGGATCAGGGCGCAGACAGATTGGCCCTTGGCTAGGTCAGTCTCCGGTATCGGAAGAAACTTGGCAGTAGGATCCGCCCTGAACTACCTTTGTGGGGCTATCGGCCTTAGGGGAAGAAGCAAGAAGCATGTCTCAGAAAAGCCCATCCTTCTTAGAGAAACTGACTGACCTAACCCGCCAAATTGTTGACCGTGCCCGAGGCATCCCAGAAGCTTCTGAATCTCTCGAGAAGCCAGAAGCCTTTAAGTCTTTCTGGAATTCGGTGTCTCAGATACTACAGAAGGACCTCCCAGAGGCGCAGACAGAGTTGGGCCACTGCAACATCCTGGTCATTGGCAAAAACGGGGTGGGCAAGAGCACCTTGGTCAATGCAGTGTTTAGAGATGAGCTGGCCCGTACCGGTGTTGGCAGCCCCGTCACCCGCCACATTCGTCAGTATTCCAAGCCAGGTTGCCCAATCACCATCTACGATACACCTGGCATGGAACTAGACGGTGAACAGAATCAGCAAGTTCGCCTGGAGGTTTCCCAGCTTATCGAGGAGCTGCGCTTTAAGGATCCTGAACATCACATCCATGTTGTTTGGTACTGCCTCCACCACGAACTGAAGCGGTTGGAGGAAGTTGAACGCAAATGGCTAAAGGAGTTGGAACTCAAAGACGTTCCCGTCATCTTGGTCTTAACCCAATGCTTGGAATATCCCAATCCTGAAGAGAGCGAGTTTTTCCGGTATTTGCAGCATCAAAATTTGCCTGTCCGCTACATTGTTCCCGTTTTGGCCCGCAACAAGGCGATTAACCGGCAAATTACCATTCCTGCCCACGGGCTGGAGCACCTAATTGGCTGCACGCTAGAGCTTTTGCCGGAAGTGGCTCGCCTTGCCTTTATCCGCCAGCAATTGCTGCGGGTGGATCTCAAAGCCGAGGCTGCCTTTAAGTACGTATCAGGCTATGTGGCCAGTGCAGCGTTTATCGGGGCAGTGCCCCTTCCCTTTGCAGATGCCCCTCTGTTGGTTACAGCCCAAGCAGGCATGATTGCCAATATCAGCTTTATTTTTGGCTTCGAGGCTTCCCCTTCTTTTTACTACTCTTTGATAGCCGCTTTGGCAGGCACTACAATTACAACAGCAATCGGGCGAACGATTGTGTCCAACTTGCTGAAGATGATTCCCGGCCCGGGGATTGTAGGCAGCGCTATCCAATCCACTACGGCAGCCACCCTCACTCTCTCTCTGGGCCTGGCCTATATCGAGCTGATGAAGGCCATCGCCCGCGCCAAAATCCAAGGGATCCAGCTATCTCCAGAAGAGATGAAAGATATCTTTATACGCGAGTACCAAAGTTATGTTGCCTCGGGATCCAAAACTCTGAAAGATGACTTTTCATCCTAGCTTTTGCGTAGGTACTGAATCTAGGGCAGGGGAAGGTCGTGGGGTCTCAAACCCAAAGGTGCCATCGACCAGGTAGAGGGGGCGGCCTTTCACTTCTTCAAAAACGCGGCCTAAATACTCGCCAATCACGCCCAAGCTGATCAGCTGGATCCCGCCCAAAAACAAGATCATCACCGCTAAAGAGGCATAGCCAGGTACATCGGAGCCAAAGAGCAAGGTGCGGATGATGAGAAAAAGGCCATACAAAAAGGCTGGAACCGAGATCGCCAACCCTATGTAGCTCCACACCCGCAACGGCCAAGAGCTAAAAGAGGTGATGCCTTCTATGGCTAGGTTCCACAGCCGCCAGTAGTTCCACTGGGTTTTGCCGCGAAAGCGGGGGGCGCGATCGTAAAAAATGGCCGTTTGCCGGTAGCCCACCCAGGCAAAGATCCCTTTCATAAAGCGGGTGCGCTCTCGCAGCTGTTTAACTGCCTCCACCACCTGCCGATCCAGCAGTCGAAAATCCCCCGTATTGCGCGGGATCCGCACCTGGCTGAGTTGATCAATCAACCAATAGAAGCCGTTGGCTGTAAAGCGTTTTAGCCAGCTCTCCCCGCGGCGGCTGCGGCGCACCGCATAAACCACCTGATAGCCCTGCCGCCACTGCTGCAGCATCTCCGGGATCAGCTCCGGCGGATCTTGCAAGTCGGCATCGATGGGAACAACAGCTCGACCAGAGGCGTGATCGAGGCCGGCAGTAAGGGCGATCTCCTTGCCATAGCAACGGGAAAGGTTCACCACTTTGATACGGGGATCCCGACGATGGAAGGCAATGAGCTTTTCCAGCGTGTTGTCTTGGCTGCCATCGTTGACGCAGATAATCTCGTAGGGGATCCCCAGCGGCTCCAAGGTAAGTTGCAGGCGTTCGAACAGGTGTTCCAGGTTGTCCGCCTCATTTTTGCAGGGGACAACAACCGATAATTCAACCAACTCAACCGGGGGCTCAGACAACATCGAGAGGTGTCAGAATCGGGATCCCGTAGTTGGCCATCATTGTGCCATCAGGGGGTGGCCGACATCTCCGCCACAATCGAGCGCAGCTCGTCTTCCGAGATGCGGTAGACCTCGTTGCAGAATTGGCAAACCGCTTCTGCCCCCTTGTCGGTGTGGATCATATCGAGCAACTCGTCCCGCCCCAGCATGCGCAGGGCCCCCTTCACTCGGTCGGAATTGCACTTGCAGTAGAAGCGGATGGTGCGCATTTCCGGCGCAATTTTCAGATCCAAGTCGCCCAGGCAGATTTGCAACAGCTCCCGCAAGCCGCCGCCGCAAGCCAACATCGGGCTAAACTCTTCCACTTTGGCCAAACGGGCTTCCATCTCCGGAATCAGACTGGCCGGCGCCCCTGGCATCAGTTGCAACAACACTCCGCCGGCGGCGCGTACCCGCTGTGAGTCGAGATTTACTCCCAGAAGGACTGCCGAGGGAATCTGCTCTGAGGAGGAGAGGTAGTAGGTGATGTCGTCTCCCACCTCTCCCGAAACCAGCTCCACCGCGCTGGTGTAAGGCTGGCCATACCCCAGATCCCGCAGCACATGGAGGTAGCCATAGCGCCCAACGGCTTGGCCCACATCCAACTTGCTCTCGGCAGTGAGAGGAAGCTCAATGGCGGGGTTGCTCACATACCCGCGTACCGTGCCATCCAAGCCGGCATCTACCCAGATGTTGCCCAAGGGGCCATTTCCTTTCAGTTGCAGGTTAATCCGCGCCTGGCGTCGCTTCAAGTTGGCCGCCAGCAACAGGGCTGCGCTCATGGCCCGCCCCAGAGCCACCGTCGCGACATAGGAGAGCTTGTGCCGCTCCCTTGCCTCTTGTACCGCCTGGGTGGCCACCAAGCCCACCACCCGAATTTTGCCTTCTGCCGCCGTGGCCCGGATGAGGTGATCCGGCAGAGATGAGGGCGTACCCTCAGAAATACCTTTCGCTCGCTTCAATCGTTCTGACCCAGAGGCATCCGTCATCGCAACCTCAACGCATGTCTTAAACCAAGCCTGCAGGGATCCCCTGGCAACTCAGCCTTCATTCTAAGTGAGTCTAAGTGAGATTGTAGCCCCTCTCTTGCCGGACTTTGGGGAGGGAACTGCCCTGTCGGGGCGGGAATGGGACTGTCCCTTTTCTGGGAGAGATTTTAAGAAGTGTGAAGATCTGAGATGGCAGACGGCAAGCATATCGGAAAATAGCTTGCGGGTATGCTCGTCATACTCTTTAAAAAATCGACTTGAGGATGGATATCCATGAGTGTTGTTACGAAATCGATTGTGAACGCGGACGCGGAGGCCCGCTACCTCAGCCCGGGGGAACTGGATCGGATCAAGTCCTTTGTTGCCTCGGGTGAGAAGCGGTTGCGCATTGCTCAAGTCTTAACCGAGTCTCGTGAGCGCATCGTCAAACAAGCTGCCGACCAACTCTTCCAGAAGCGCCCTGACATTGTCTCTCCGGGGGGCAATGCCTACGGGGAAGAGATGACGGCGACTTGCCTGCGGGATATGGACTACTACCTGCGCCTGATCACCTATGGTGTCATTGCCGGCGATGTCACCCCAATCGAAGAGATCGGCCTGGTGGGTGTCCGCGAGATGTACAACTCCCTGGGCACACCCATTCCGGCGGTGGCCGAGAGCATTCGTCAAATGAAGCAGGTGGCCATGGGTCTGCTCTCTCCTGACGATGCGGCTGAAGCCGGCTACTACTTCGACTTTGTGGTGGGGGCAATGAGCTAATCCCTCATTGTTTTTGCCGCACAACCTTTTGCTGTTCACCGATTTGGATTTAGGAAGCTCATCATGCAAGACGCAATTACTGCTGTAATCAACAGCTACGATGTTCAAGGCAAGTATCTGGACAGCTCGGCCATGGAGAAGTTGAAAGCCTTCTTCGCCACAGGCGAGCTGCGGGTGCGGGCGGCTGCCACCATCGCGGCCAATGCCTCCACCATCGTCAAGGATGCTGCTGCCAAGGCGTTGCTGTACTCTGATCTCACCCGTCCTGGCGGCAACATGTACACCACCCGTCGCTATGCTGCCTGCATCCGCGACATGGACTACTACCTGCGCTACGCCACCTACGCCATGCTGGCCGGGGATCCCTCCATTCTGGACGAGCGGGTGCTGAACGGGCTCAAGGAGACCTACAATTCCCTGGGAGTGCCCATTGGGGCAACCATCCAGGCCATCCAAGCCATGAAAGAGGTAACTGCCGCTCTGGTGGGTGCTGAGGCCGGCAAGGAAATGGGGGTGTACTTCGATTACATCTGCTCTGGCCTGAGCTAACTCCCGGCGTCATTGCCTCAGGGGAGGTGCATTCTTCAACGAGCACGGCGGGCGATTTGCCACAGGGATCTGGTGTGCTAGCTGAAGTACGCGAGCTTTCTGGGGTGAGTCGCCTGTTTTGCTGGTCAAGATAGCCCATTTTGTTGTTGAGCGGGGATCCCATATCATGCGCATGTTCAAGATCACGGCCTGTGTGCCCAGCCAAACCCGAATTCGCACCCAGCGGGAGCTGCAAAATACCTACTTCACCAAGCTGGTGCCCTATGAGAACTGGTTTCGGGAACAGCAGCGCATCCAGAAATCGGGTGGCCGCATCCTGAAGGTGGAGCTGGCCACGGGTAAGCCTGGGATGGACGTAGGACTGCTGTAGTTCCCCTATTCGTTCGTTGCTTTCCCTCGGATACTGAGAAATAGCCCTCTGCAGATCCGGTATGCCCAGCTCTGGAAGCTCTGTTCTTGGGGTTGGGGTAGCGGATCTGGCCGTTTTGTAGGGGTGGGGGTAGATGTTGCCTGATGTGCCGACCCGGTTGGAGCCAATCATCGCTGCCCACAACCTGAGCAAGGTTTACCCGGTGGCCGTCAAGGATCCCGGAGTGGTTGGCACCCTGCGCCACTTTTTTCGTCGCACCTATCGCTACATCCCGGCGGTGCAGTCCGTGAGCTTTCAAGTTCAGCCGGGGGAGATGGTGGGATTTTTGGGGCCCAACGGGGCGGGCAAGACCACTACCCTCAAGATGTTGACCGGTTTAATCTATCCGTCCGGCGGCACGGTGCAAGTGGTGGGTCATGTGCCTTACCGCCGGGAGCCGGCGTTTTTGCGGCAGATCACCCTGGTGATGGGGCAGAAGCAGCAGCTCATTTGGGATCTGCCGGCAATGGACTCTTTGCGCATCAACGCTGCCGTTTACGAGATCCCTGAGAAGGAGTTTCGGGAGCGGGTGGGGGAGCTGGCGGAGCTGCTCGACCTAGAAAGCAAGCTGAAGCAACCAGTGCGCAAGCTTTCCTTGGGGGAGCGGATGAAGGCGGAGCTGTTGGCGGCTCTGTTGCACCGCCCGCAGATCTTGTTTTTGGACGAGCCCACCTTGGGGTTGGATGTCAACGCCCAGGCCGGCGTGCGGCAATTTCTGCGGGATTACAACCGCCGCTATGGAGCAACGGTGCTGTTGACCAGCCATTACATGGCCGATATTACTGCGCTGTGCCAACGGGTGCTGGTCATCAACGCGGGGCAGCTCATGTACGATGGCGACCTCGAGGCATTGCTGGAGCGCTTTGCCCCCTACCGAGAGGTGAGGTTGAAATTGGCTCGCCCTTGCCCTGTTGCCCAACTGCAGCTCTATGGAGAGGTGCGCACGGACGGGGATCCGGGCAGCTGTGAGGCGCGGCTGTGGGTGCAGCGGGAGCAGCTCACCCAAACGGTGGCCAAGCTCTTGGCAGAGCTGGATGTGCTGGATCTAACGGTAACCGACCCGCCCATCGAGGAAGTGATCGGGCGGGTGTTTGCGGATGGGATCCCTTCGGCCAGCCCATAGGGTCATTTGCAACAGGGTTAGGTTGAGCGTGGGCTCCCTTCTTCCCCAAGAGGAGAGGGGCTGGGGGTGAGGGTCAGCAGCGAAGGATCCCAGCTTTGTTGGAAACGACTGGGATTCCCTAACCCTTCCCTCAGATCTTCTGGGCAGCAGCCTCGCGCTGGTCAGCCGTCGAGCGTGCCGCGTGCAGCGCAGAGTAGAGCTTGTTGAGGGCATTCATGTAGGCTTGGGCCGAAGCGACGATGATGTCGGTGTTGGCGGCATGGCCGGAAAAGATGCGGTCTTCGTGGCGCAGGCGGATGGTGACTTCCCCAATGGCGTCGATGCCAGCGGTAACCGATTGGACGGAAAACTCGATCAGCTTGTTGGGGATATTGACGATGCGGTTGATGGCCTTGTACACCGCATCCACCGGGCCTGTGCCCACAGCAGCGTCCACCCGCTCTTCTCCTTCCGGGGTTACCAGCCGCACCGTGGCAGTGGGAGCCTCTCGATTGCCACACACCACTTGGACATGCTCCAGGCGGTAGAGTTCGGGCACCGGGCGAGTTTCGTCGTTAACAATCGCTTCCAGATCCAGGTCGGAGATTTCTTTTTTCTTGTCAGCCAGCTCTTTGAAGCGCAAGAAGGCCTTGTTCAGATCCTGCTCCGACAGCTCGAACCCCAGTTCTTTGAGGCGGGTGCGAAAGGCGTTGCGGCCCGAGTGCTTGCCCAACACCAAGGTGCTCGATTGCAGGCCGATGGTCTGGGCATCCATGATCTCATAGGTCTGGCGGTTCTTCAACATGCCGTCCTGGTGGATGCCAGATTCGTGGGCAAAGGCGTTGGAGCCGACGATAGCCTTGTTGGGCTGCACCAACATGCCAGTGAGGTTGGAGACGAGGCGCGAGGTGCGATAGATCTCCTGAGTTTTGATGTGGGTGAGGGGCTTCTCGGAGTCCACCGGCAGGCCGAAGTAGGGGTTGAAGTAGCTGCGCCGCACATGCAGGGCCATCACCAACTCTTCCAGGGCTGTGTTGCCGGCCCGCTCACCAATGCCGTTGACCGTCACTTCCACCTGACGGGCGCCCTGCTTAATCGCTTCCAAGAAGTTGGCCACCGAGACGCCCAGATCGTCGTGGCCGTGCACAGAAAGGATCGCTTGCTTGATGTTGGGCACGTTCTCGCGGATGCCCTTGATCAGTTGGCCGAACTCCTCCGGCATGACGTAGCCGACGGTATCGGGGATGTTGATGGTTTTGGCCCCTGCCCGAATGGCCGCCTCGATGACCTGGTATAGGAACTCTGGGTCAGAGCGGGTGGCATCCATCATGGAAAACTCCACATCCTCCACGAAGGACTTGGCGTAGGCCACCATCTCTTCGGCAATTTGCAGCACCTCAGCGCGGGTTTTGCGCAACTGATACTTCAGGTGAATGTCGGAGGTGGAGATGAAGGTGTGGATGCGGGGCTTGGCAGCGGGCTTTAGGGCTGCAGCGGCTGCCTCAATGTCCGGCTTGAGGGCGCGGGCCAGGCTGCAAATCACAGGGCCATCGGGGGTTCCCACCTGCTCGGCCACCTTCTGCACGGCCTCGAAGTCACCAGGGCTGGCATAGGCAAATCCCGCCTCGATGATATCGACGCCCAGCCGGGCCAACTGCCGGGCAATGGCCAGCTTCTCTTCGGTGTTGAGGGTGGCGCCGGGGCACTGCTCCCCGTCTCGCAGGGTGGTGTCGAAAATGAGTACATGATCCAAAGCTTGGCCATCAAACCCGGCGACCGCGGCAGCATCCATAACGGTTACTGGGATAACGAAACACTACCTCATTATTCTGACATTAACTGGGACATTAACTGGCAGGGGTTCTAGCCTTGTTTGGGGAAGATTTGGGTGGGCTCTGTTGAGACGTCATTGGGCTTGGGTCTTGCAACCTTTCCCCTGGGATCCCCAGCGGCGGCAGGAGATGGGGGAAGGCAGATCCCGAAGGCGCAGGCGAGCAGTTGTTCATACTCTTTCTCATCCCTGAGAGGGCGTTCCCAGCGGCCTTCTGGGGTGGTCTCGATCCACTTAAAAGAGCCATTGGCGCGGGCGGTGAGGGTGACCCGTCCGGTCGGAGTGGCCAGGGTGCAAAGGCGCAGCCGGGTAAACATCGATTCTGGCGAAGTTTGGTGAAAGTGGCACATGGGCTCGAACTCCTGCAGGGAGCGTGGGATCCGATCCAGAAGAAACAGAGTTTTCCAGGTGCGATCCGGCTGTTCCTGCTGAATGAGCCAATAACGGCAAGCAGTGGGATCCCCTGGCCAAGGGGTGAGGCGGTAGCGTCCTTCAGCCTGGGCTTGAATCCCGGGATCCCCCAGCCGCAGCGGCTCGCGAAAGGCCTCCCCATACCCCACATCTGCCAGCCAGGCTGTATCGCCAATGTTCACCTGCACAGCCAAGTGGTCGCACTCAGGTCCAAAGCGGACATCGGACTCCGTCGGAGTAGCGCGAACGGCGCGGCTCACCTGTCCTGAGAGCAGGTGTACCGAAAACCCCATTCCCTGCAAGGCAGCGGCCAGCAGGCTGTTCAGCTCAAAGCAAAAGCCGCCCCGCCGCTCTCGGACGATTTTTTGGAACAAGAAATCCCGCTCCAGGCGAATGGCACGACCCCGATGAATGTCCAGATTTTCAAACGGCACCCGCAGCAGGTGGGCTAGGTGGATCTGGCGGAGGGCTTGCAGGGTGGGCTGGGTGGGGCCAACGTAGCCGATCCGATCCAAGTAGGCCCTGATTTGGGAGGGGGTCAGTGGCTCTAGCATCAGCACAGAAGCCGGTTGGCTGCCAAGCAAGCTTTTGGCCTACCCTAGCCTTGCCCCGGATCCCCGGCCAGAGCCAGAAGAACAGTTCACTGGAATCTGAAAGACGGCATCTTTTCCCCGGAGCCGATTTTTCTGTGGCTGTAGGGATCCCTGATGAGTAGGAGATGGGCAGAGGATTCTGGTGGACGGCCAGGCCCAAGCTTGCCCAAGATGGTTTACAAGACCGTCCAAAGCAGGTGGGAGCGCTACCGATGGCTGCTGCCCAAAATTTGCCCTCCGATGAGCTTTTTCCCATCACGCTGAAGCTCTTTGCCGTCTATCAAGAAGTGATCGGACAAACCGAGATGCGCCTGCAGGTGAGCCCTGGTACCACCGTCGGGCAACTGTGCGATCAACTGATCCAGCGCTACCCCAGCTTGTCTCCTTGGCGCTCCCAAACGCGCTTCGGTCTCAACCTCAATTTTGTAGCTGCCGACACTCCCCTATCGGCGGGAGACGAAGTCGTCCTGATCCCTCCGGTCAGCGGGGGCTGAAAAGGCACAGAAGGAGAATGCTACGATAGCGGCAAGAAAAAAAGAAGGCGAAGCGTTACATGGCAGAATACACTCGGTCGATTTCCTTTTATGGGCGGGAAATTGACATCAATATTGGGCTGATGGCCCCCCAGGCAGGGTGTGGGGTTTGGCTGACTTCGGGCGAAACCTCGATTTTGGTTACCGCCACACGGCAGCCAGGCCGGCCTGGCGTTGATTTTATGCCCCTGTTGGTGGATTACGAAGAGCGCCTCTACGCAGCGGGGCGGATCCCAGGGGGATATCTGCGGCGAGAAGGCCGGCCACCGGAACGGGCCACTTTGATCTCTCGCTTAATAGACCGACCCATTCGTCCGTTGTTCCCGGAATGGCTGCGGGATGATGTGCAGGTGGTGGCCACCACCCTCTCGGTGGACGATACGGTGCCGCCCGATGTGTTGTGTATTTTGGGAGCCTCGTTGGCCATTCACGGCGCTCGCATCCCCTTCAATGGCCCGGTGGCGGCGGTGCGGGTGGGCTTGGTCAAGGATGAATTTATCCTCAACCCCACTTATGCCGAAATTGAGGTGGGCGATCTGGATCTGGTGGTGGCCGGCTGTGCCGATGGCGTGATCATGGTGGAAGCCGGGGCCAACCAACTGCCGGAAAAGGACGTGGTGGAGGCCATCGAGTTTGGTTTCGAGGCCATTCAGGAGCTGCTCAAAGCCCAACAGCAAGTCCTGGCGGATCTCAACATCACCCCGGTAGAGCTGCCCCCTCCCCCCAAAAACGAGGAGCTGATTGCCTTTGTAGAAGAGCAGGCTCAGGAGGGCATTCGCTCCATTCTCAGGCAGTTTTTGGACAAGACCAGCCGGGAACAGCAACTGGAGGAGCTCAAGGCCAAGCTGGAGGCCCAAATCCAGGAACGGCCAGAGGGGGATCCCTTGCGGCTCTATCTTCTGGAAAACCCCAAAGAGTTGGACAACCAGTTCAAGGCTCTGCTCAAGAAGCTGATGCGCCAGCAGATCCTGCAAGAGGGGGTGCGGGTGGATGGACGCAAGCTGGACGAGGTGCGACCGGTCTCTTGCCGGGTGGGTTTGATCCCAAGGGTGCACGGCAGTGCCTTGTTCAATCGCGGCCTCACCCAAGTCCTTTCCATCACTACCCTCGGCACCCCCGGCGATGCCCAGGAGCTGGACGACTTGCACCCGGTGGATGAGAAGCGCTACATGCACCACTACAATTTTCCGGGCTTTTCAGTGGGAGAAACGCGGCCTTCACGCTCCCCGGGGCGGCGGGAGATCGGTCATGGGGCGCTGGCGGAGCGGGCCTTGGTGCCGGTGCTGCCCAAGGAAGAGGAGTTTCCCTATGTGGTGAGGGTGGTCTCGGAAGTGCTCTCCTCCAATGGTTCCACCTCGATGGGATCCGTCTGTGGCTCTACCCTTTCTCTGATGGATGCCGGGGTGCCGATCAAAGCGCCGGTCAGCGGGGTGGCCATGGGTCTTATCAAGGAGGGGGACGAGGTGCGCATCCTCACCGACATCCAGGGGATCGAGGACTTTCTGGGCGACATGGACTTCAAGGTGGCCGGTACGCGGGCGGGGATCACCGCTCTGCAAATGGACATGAAAATCACCGGCATCACCGTTGACGTGGTGGAACAGGCCATCCGGCAAGCCAAGGCCGGACGCGAGTTCATCCTCGACAAGATGCTGGAGACGATTGCTGCGCCTCGACCCCAGTTGGCCAAAACGGCTCCTCGTCTGCTCACGTTCAAGGTGGATCCGGAGGACATCGGCAAGATCATCGGCCCCGGTGGCAAGACCGTGCGCGGCATCACCGAAGCGACAGGGGCCAAGGTGGACATCAGCGACGACGGCACAATCACCGTGTCTTCCTCGGTGGGCGGCCAGGCGGAGGCGGCGCGGGCGATGATCGAAAATCTGGTGCGGCGGGTGGAAGAGGGGCAGGTGTATTTGGGCAAGGTGACCCGCATCATCCCCATCGGCGCTTTTGTGGAGTTTTTGCCCGGCAAAGAGGGCATGATCCACATTTCGCAACTGGCGGAGTACCGCGTCGGCAGGGTGGAAGACGAGGTGGCTGTGGAAGATGAGGTGGTGGTCAAGGTGCGCAGCATCGATCACAAAGGCCGCATCAACCTCACTCGCCTCGGCATTAGCCCTGAGGAAGCAGCGCGGGTGCGCAACCATCACCACTGAGGCTGCGGTTTTCCCCCAGCAACGGGGGGGCCAGGGATCCCCTCGACAGCCGCCGGCAGCGGCCAAAATGGCAGAGAAAACTCCATCGCGACAGCGGTGCGGAGCGCTTTTTAGCTGGCTCGCGTCTGCACTGCCGTTCGTGTGGTCGCGTCAGCGGTGCAAAGCCCTTTGCAATATGCCGGATCCCGTCCCTCCCTTTCTCGTTGGCCAAGGCTATACTTCTCCAGCTCGACTGTCCCCCTCCCGGCGGCGGCTGGGCTGGGCGTTGGCTTGGGGCTTGGGTTGGGCTGCTCTGCTTAACCTTTCCGCTCAGCATCCTTTGTTGGTGCGGATGGAGAGCGACGCCCAGGAGTGGCTGTACGCTTGGCGTGGCCCTCAGCAGCCTTCTCCCGAGGTGGTGATCGTCGGCATTGATGGTCGTATAGGACTCGATCGCGACAGCGGTGCGGAGCACGTTCCCGCTAACGGGAACAGCGGACAGGGGGAAAGCAATGGCCGCACCAGTGGTGCAGAGCACCTTGGCCAACATCAAGTTGACTTCCTTCTGGAACGGGCCAACTACGCCGGCCTGACGTTGCGTCTACTGGAAGAAGCTGAGGCCAGGGTGGTGGTGCTAAACCTGCCCAGCAGCTTTGTGGTACCTCAAAACCTGGGCAACGAGAACTTAGATGCCCCTCTGCGTCAGGTGGTGCAGCGCTACCCAGATCGCTTGGTCCTGGCCACCCGCAGCAGCGAGAGCTTTGGCCGCTCCGAGATTAACATCTACAACCATTTTCTGCCCTTCTCTTCTCTGCGGCTGGAGTACTTGGTGCCGCCAGAACATGTGCAGGGGGTGGTGCAATATCGGGTGGATAGGGCCGGGATCCTGCGCCAGGCCCAGCTGCGGGGGCTCTACCTGCGCCGCGACAGCCAAGAGGAGCAGATGTTCGCCTCGGTCGAGGCTCTGGCTTTTGCCAAATACGACCCGGAGCGGGCCAGCCGCTGGTTTCGAGAACGGGGTTTGCAGCCGATTCAATTCAACCCCCTCGGCTCCCAGCACGGGATCCCCATCATCCCCATCGAACGGGTTTGCCCTCCAGCTGTTCTCCAGGCAGGATCCGGGTCTGTTGCCCCGATGATCAACCCCAGCCAAGCCTGCCGCGGCCAAGAAGGGATCCCTCCCCTCGATCCCGAAGTTGCCGACCAATTGCGGGACAAAATTGTCCTGGTGGGTTTTGTGGGCGGCTACCCCGAAACCTTCCCAGTGCGGACTGCGGATGGATCCCAGATTGCGGCGGTGGAGCTGCAGGCGCAAGTCCTCTCCAGCCTGCTCACCGGGGAGGTCTACCAATCCGTGCCGGGGGGGGTGGCGGCTGCGGTGGTTTTGCTGCTGGGAGTGGGAACGGGACTGCTTTTGGTGCTTTATCGTCCCCCCCTACGTTCGCGTCAGCGGTGCGGAGCACTTTTGAGCCATTGGGGCTGGAAGCAACAGCAGTTTCTCCTGCGACCCATGGTAGGGCTTGCCGTTTACGAAGGGTGGGCTGTGGCCCAGTTTCTGCTGTGGCGTTGGGTTTGGCCTCTCGTCTTGCCGGCCCTGGCCAGTGGGCTAACGGGGGTGAGCCTGCTGCTCACTTTGGTCATTGTGGAGAATCAAGAACGGCTCTTGGCCCAGCAACAGGAACTGGAGCGCCTGCGCCGAGCCGAACAGGAGGCCGCCATTGACCAGGCTCGCAAGCTGCTCTACCGAGTAGCCACCGACATTCACGATCGCGAGCTGCAGGAGTTGAAGGTGGTGATGGACGACTTGGAGAGCTTGCAATGGCAGCAGCAGCAAGGCAGGTCGCCCGACCCCGCCGTCTACGATCACCTGCTCGAACAACTGGAGAGGATCGGACGCGGGATCCGGAATCAGCTCAACGATGTGCGCACCCTAGCCGCCAAGCTGCGCATCTCCCCCAGCTTGCGAGAGGGGTTGCATCGCGGCATCGAGATCTATCTGGACGAGCTGATCCAAGCGGGCAGCCTGACGCTGTCTGTGGAGCGCCAACTGCAACCTCTGCAGGAGCCCAACACCGGTGAGTGGTTTGATCAGCGAGAAGACATCTTGCGCTTTTTGCGGGAGGCCATCGGCAATGTCATCGCCCATGTACAACCCCCCAAAGGCAATGCTTCCTTTGTCAAGGTGTCGCTGGCCCAAACGGAGCGCCACTGCTGCCTTTCCGTGGTCAACGATGGTATCGAGTACGCTCCCGGCCTCAGCGGCGGCTACGGCAGCAAGGCCATGAACACCATCGCCCGCTATCTACCCAAGGGATCCTGGCATCGCACCCGCACCCCAGAAGGCCATACCCATGTCGAGCTGCACTGGGAGATGCCACTCTGAAAGACCTACACAGCACTGAACAGAACAGATTTTTGCTCAGCGCTGTTGCTTTCTTCCTGCTTCAGCAACCCTTGACTAGCGGTAGGTTTTAGACCTACCACCCCGCCAGAGGAGTCTCCACAGGCGTTAGCTTGTCGGGGTGTGGGGTTAGCTAAGCCCCGCACTGTACCCGTAGCGTCAGTGTCGGGATACAGATACCCCCACATGGTGTATGGTGAGAGTAGTTGCACAAAACGGCTTTTGCCGGAATCTGGTGCAGCTACGCGGTGGGACATCCCGTGTCTGCTCGCAGAGGGTTCTTGCGTAGGCTCCCCAATGAAGCGAGAAGCCCACACTGTACCCGTAGGGTCAGTGATGGGAGTATGTCACTTCCCCCAGAGCTTGGGGTACATTTCAAACGGTAGCTGGGGTCTAGAAACATAAACCTAACCACCCGCTCCCTGCACACTCGCACAACTGCCTAGCGTTTGCACATCAGGTTGTAGAGAATTGTGCAACAAAGTGAGGACTCCGTCCCACTATCGCGAACAGTCAATCGGCGATTAGAGACAGCCCTCTTCCTAGGAAGCGTTCTTTGGCTTATCGGCCCAGGGATTGCAGCCAGCCGAGCAGGGTGGTACCGGACAGAGCTTCAAACAGGATCAGGGCAACAAAGCCGATCATTGCCAAACGCCCGTTCAAGCGCTCTGCATATTCGGTGAAGCCCACGCGGGGGGTGCTGTCCACATACATTTCCGGCTCGATGGCGTAGTTGTTCAGCCGACCACCTTCTTCGACGACAACGGAGCGATATCGGGTCATAGGGTTCTCCTTGTGCTTTCTTCACCAGCGTAGCTCGCTTTGCATAGGATTGTAAAGTTTTATTTACAACGTTGTTGACGCCCAATGTTCCGAGCTGCCGGGCAGAGTTCAACCAGGCCAGGAACAGCCTGTAAGCAGGGTTGTGGCTCTTGTCCCAGTACAGGGGAGCTGATAATAGCAAGGGGACTGGAGGACAACCATGTCGGTGCTGGAACAGTTAAATATGCTGCTGGATGGCCAGCCGGTGGCCAGCTTGGCGGTGCTGGAGCAGGGATCCCCGGCGGTGTCGTTGGTGCCTTTTGTGGTGCAGCGGGATCCCTTGCGCTTTGCCATTGTCATCAGCGATCTTTCTGGCCACACCCAGGCTTTGCGGGCGGATCCCCGGGCCGCGCTACTCATCCACGAGCCGCCTACGCCAGGGGATCCCCGCAGTAACCACGCCCTGCCGCGGGTGATGGTGAGCGGAGAAGCCCAGTTTCTCAGCCGCGAGGAGGCGCAGGCGCAGGGGTTTGAGGCCCTTTATCGCGCCAAGTACGAGATTGCCGAGATGATCCTAAGTTTGGCGGATTTTCACTTCTGTCAGATCATCCCCAAAGCTGGCAGCTTCATCCAGGGGTTTGGCCAGGCATTCCGGCTGAGCGGCCCCAACCTGGATCAACTGGAGCACCTTGGTCGGGCGTAGATTATGAGAATTCCAAGGGCAGCCCGCGCCATCCTTGAGCCCAGGGAAGCTCTTGCTGCGCCGCTTCCTAGCTCCCCTCTTCTGGGGGGAGAGAATGGGGTCCTTTCTCAGGTTTTCGGGTGGGATCCCGGATCCAGTCCAACAGCAGCGGGTTGACCAGCTCGGGGGCTTCATCCTGGGGGCAATGGCCGACCCCCGGCAATGGGATGAACCCCACCACGCAAGGAAACTCTGCCAGGGCCCGCCCCAGAGCAATGGGTTCCCAGGGATCCGCTTCCCCCCACAAGATCAAGACGGGACAGGTGAGCTGAGGCAAGAGATCTTCAGCCAAAGGCCCCTGAGAGTAGCGCACAAAGGCCAAAAAGACCTCTGCCGCCCCCGGCTCCAAAGCGGGTTTGAGCAAAAGCTGGATCAGCTCCTCGGTAACCGCTTCTTTGCGCCCGTAGGCTTGGAGGAGGATATTGCGAATGGCCCTAGCCTGGGCCACCTGAGCAAAGAAGAAACGACCAAAGGGGGGCCACCCCAGCAGGGATTGCAGCAAAGGGGTAAACTGGCGGCGCAGCCAGGAGACCTGGCCCCGTTTCCGCTCGTGCAATAGCCGCAGCGAGGGATCCAACATCGCTACCCCTAAAACCTGGGCTGGATCCAGAACCGCCGCCTGCAAAGCCACAATGCAGCCAATCGAGTTGCCCACCAGATAGACTGGCTGGCCCACCACCTCTCGGACAAAGTCTGCCACCAGGGATCCCCAGGTCTCGAAGGTGTAGGGCAAAGGGGATCCCGGCAGAGGCTTGGCGGATCCCCCAAACCCCAACAAATCGACCGCATACACCTGACAGTGCTGCCCCAGCTCCGGCAAATTTTTCCGCCAATGGTCGCTGCTGGCCCCAAAGCCATGGATGAGCAACACGGCTGGGCCTGTGGATCCCGACTGTTGGTAGCGAATGGGCTGGTCACGCCAGAGCCAGCGATGCTCTGTGTTCGCGTTGGCGCTGCATGGCAACATGGGGGTGCAGTGTAGGTTTGAGTCAGCGTTGCGATCCTAACCGTTCGCGACAGCGGGACAAAGTCCTTGTGATCGGGGCAACTGAGAGTACTGGCGGAGGGTGGCCCCCTTCCACCCGTTGGCGCACTTGAATCGAGGAACAAGGATCGGCCTTCCTCTGAGTTGGGTGATCCCAAGGGGCACCACCAAGCGGCTACAACATCCCATCTCAAGCTTCCGGGAGAAAGTGGGGAATACTGGCAGTTGAGGGTTTTGCGGTGGGTCGGCTTTGGTTTGGCTAGTTGGCCTCAGCTTGTTTGGTAGCGCTTTTTGCCTCTTCTGGGGACAGTTGTTGGTGGGCAAGTTGCTGCTGCCGCTGTGGGGGGGATCCCCCCTGGTGTGGAATACCTGCCTGGCCTTTTTTCAGGCCACCCTGCTTTTGGGCTACCTGTGGGCAGATCGGCTGGGGCGCGGCCTCAATCCCAGGATGGGGGTGCTGATCCACGGGATCTTGCTGCTGGTCGGGCTGAGGCTTCTGCCCTTTCAGCTGGGGATCCCCGGCCAACCGGAAGGATGGTGGCCCCCTCTCGCTCTGTTGGCAAACTTGACTTTGGGAGCTGGGGTGCCGCTGTTTCTCCTGTCGGCGACGACGCCGTTGCTGCAACGGGGGTTGGCGGCAAGAGGGGTCGCGGGGCAACGGGAGGCTTTGGATCCCTATTTTCTCTATGTGGCCAGCAATGCCGGCAGCTTGGGCGGGCTGCTGGGGTACCCGCTGGTGTTGGAGCCTCGTCTGCCTTTGGCTTGGCAAACTCTCCTGTGGACGGGATCCTACGCGCTGGTGGCAGCCCTGGTGCTGCTGAGCGGGGTGGGTCTGCTGCTCAGTTGCAACGGCGTTGCCGAGCCACAAGAACGTGGGGCGGATTCCCAGGGATCCGGCGCTGCTCTGGGGAATTGGGCTGTTTCCTGGCGAGAGCGTTGGCGCTGGGCGGGGCTGGCTTTTTTGCCGGCGGGCCTGTTGGTGGCGGTCACCACTCTGTTGACCACCGACGTGGCGGCAGTGCCCCTGTTGTGGGCCATTCCTCTGGGGATCTATCTGCTGACACTCATGCTGGCTTTCGGGGGGATCCACCCCAATGAGTGGGTTTTGGGAACGACAGCTCTTCTGGCCTGCGGGGCGGTGGGGACACAGGTCTTGGGCTGGGTGAGGCCGGGTTTTTTGCTTTTGCCGCTGCATCTGACCACCTTTGGGCTGGTGAGCTGGGGCTGCCACAGCCGGTTGGCTTGCCGTCGCCCGCCGGTGGAGCAGTTGACGCAGTTTTACCTGTGGCTGGCTTTGGGGGGGAGCTTAGGGGGAATGTTCTCTGCCCTCTTGGCACCGCAGGTGTTTGAGACAGTGCTGGAATATCCCCTGTTGCTGGGGATGTCGCTGGCCGTGCTGGGGGCGCAGGGGGGGCGGGTGGGCCTGTGGCTGGGGCTGGGGCTGCTCCTGCCTTTGCTGCTGTTGCACTTTCAACCGCAGGCGTTGCTGCAGGTGGGCGCTGGGGTGGGTTTGGCGTTGGGCTGGGCGGTGCTGGCGCTGTTGGTGTCAGGGGAGAGCCGTTCACAGCAGCAGAGCGGAGCCCCTGGCTGGCAGGCCAAGGTCGGTTGGGTGGGAGCAATGGCGGGGTTGGTTGTGCTGCTGGGGCAACCCTGGCTGCAGCCGGGACTGCAGGTGATCCACAGCGAGCGCAGCGCCTTCGGCCTCAACCGGATCGTGGAATACCAAACTGAGCAGGGATCCTTTCGTGGCCTTCTGCACGGCACCACCCTACACGGCAGCCAAAACTTGGACCCGGAAAAAGCGCTGGAGCCGCTGACCTATTTTTCTCGGTCTGGGCCGGTTGGGCAGGTGTTTGCGGCGTTCAGAGCCCAGACTGTGGATCCCACGCCCGCCATTGCGGTGTTGGGGCTGGGGATCGGCACGTTGGCCGCCTATGCCGAGCCAGGGGATGAGTGGACGTTTTTCGAGTTGGATCCCACCGTGGTCGATTGGGCGAGCCGCTATTTTTCCTATCTCCGGTGGGCTCAGGCACGGGCGCGGGTGCAGGTCATCCTCGGTGATGCCCGGCTCAGCCTCAAGGGGATCCCAGAGGGCAGCTATGACCTGATGGTGATGGACGCCTTCAGCTCTGACGCAGTGCCGGTGCATTTGCTCACGCAAGAGGCTTTGGCCCTCTACCTCAGCAAGCTCAAGCCCCACGGCTGGCTGCTCTTCAACATCACCAACCGCCACCTCGACTTGGCCCCGGTGTTGGCCGGCCTGGCCGGATCCCTGCAGCTTCACGCTTGGCACCAAGACCACCGGGATCTCTCCCCTGAGCAACGCCAGGCGGGGCTGGCCCCTTCCCACTGGGTGCTGTTATCGCCGCGCGACGCTTCGACGACCGCCTCAGCAGGGCGGAGCCCTTTGGCCCAAAACTCTGGAGTCCTGCAGGAACTGGATCCCTGGCAGCCCCTTTTGCCCCAGGCCGGGGATCCCGTCTGGCGGGATGATTTTTCCAACCTGCTGCAGGTGATCCGTTGGCCTTGGATCCCTTTGCCGAGAGGTATTCAGATCCCCAGTTCTGGATAGGAATCCGGCTGCTATCGCTACGCGACCCTTCGGCAAACGTGTTAGCGTTGCGGAGCAGAAAAGTTAAGGAAATCTTTACAACTCGAAGTTGGTATGAGTTATGATTGTTTGCAACGTAACTGATGTCTGCTCGGGAGTCCGGCCCATGTCTCCTCTACAAGCCCTCACTGGCAATCCTCAAACCACCATGGCTGAAACCTCTGCGGCTCGTTTCGTGGCAATCGGGGGCAGCTTGCGGCCCAATTCCCTGACGTACCAGGCGCTGGAGGTGGCGCGGCGCGAGTTTGAGAAGTTGGGGATCCCGTTGCACATCCTCGATCTGCGGCAGATGAAGTTGCCCTTTGTGGATGGCTCGGAATCCTATGCAGATTATCCCGATGTGGCAGTCCTACGAGCAACCATGAAGCGGGCGGATGGGATCATCCTAGCCAGCCCGGAGTACCACGGCGGCATCAGCGGCAGCCTGAAAAATGCACTGGATCTGTTGAGTTTTGAGCAACTGGAGGGTAAGGTCTTTGGGTTAATCAGCGTTTTGGGCGGCGAGAGCAACAGCAATACCCTGAACCAGATGCGCTTGATTGTGCGTTGGGTGCATGGCTGGGTGATCCCAGAGCAAATCGCCATCGGTCGGGCTTGGAACGCTTTTGACGAGCAAGGCAATCTCAAAGACGAGAAGCTACAACAGCGCTTTCAACACTTTGTCCAGAGCTTGGTGACCCATACTCACAAGCTGCGAGGGATCCCAGTGGTGAAGCCTTCCTGAAATTACAGTCATTCCAAACTAGATTGAGACACTCTGATACATTTACGCTGAACACTGCTGAACATCACTGTTCAACTATGCAGCGATAGCATTCTGTTTGTTTCCAAACAGAATGGCGGTATCCCGCAAAGCTTTGAGTAGAATACCCAAAGCGCAGTTTCCGTGTCGTCTTACTACCAATTTTCTGCTTTGCTTTGGCTACCATGTTGGCAGACTCGAAAGTAAACAGAAAGATCAACTGGTAGTAATCCGTACTGAACATATTATACATTATTTTCAGTATAGTTGAGCTTATTATTGACTAGAGTCATGCTCCAAGCGTTCCGCGACCAACCCCAGGGAAGTTAGGAAGCCATGAAGGACGGCTGCAGACAGACTACACTGGGGCTGGGTGAGAGATGAAAACCAAATCTTTCACTGCGTCGAGGATGGGGCGAACGCCCGACGTCGAGAATCCCTGCCCCTTGGGGCGGAGAGTATGCCAAAGTTGTTCCAAACAGCAACAAGTCCGGGCTCTCTTCTTCTCACCTGTTGCCTCAGCGTTGCCCAGCAACAAATAAGGCTCAGATCCGACGGAGATCTGGCTGAGAGGGCATTGACTTGCAGAGGAACCCGCAGAATAGCTCCACACAGGTATGGTTCAGTCTGTTCCCCCTCATTCCGATAGAGCTGGGCCAATATCTCCCCTGGTGGCCCTGCAAGCAACCTTGCAGCAGATGCGGGAGCAGAGCGATGCCAACACCCTCGTTCAGCTCACGCTGGAGTATGTCAAGGCGGCGTTTGGGGCGCCGCTGATCTGGCTGGCCTTTTACGACTATCCAAATCACCAGTTGGTGGGTCAGGGGGGAGTGACCCTTCTTGAGGATCAAACCCTACTGCGGGCGGTGCATCCTCTACAGCCGGGGGAGATCCTGGAGCAGGTGGTGATCGAGCAGCGACCGATCAGCCTGCCTGACCTCTCTCAGGAGCCGCGCATGGGCATTTGGCAGCGGGAGGCCAGGCGACTGGGCGGGATCCAGGGCTGTTTCATTTATCCCTTCTCGGCCTACGGCCCGCTGTCGCGAACGGCAGTAGGACGGCGGCGCTGCTTGGGGATTCTGATGCTGGGATCCCAAATGTGGGGGGTTACCACCCGTGAGGACGAAAAGGCTCTCCTGGGGATTTTGCTGGGGCAGTTGGCAGCCTCTCTGCAGGAGTTGGAAAACGCTTGGCAGCAGCAGACCGAAAAGCGCCTTGAGGATCCACTCCTGAGGTTGGGAACGGCGATGCGCCAGGCGGGATCCCTGCAGGAACGGGTCAGCTGGGTGAAGCAAGAGCTACAGTCTTTCCTGGGCGCCGTCCACATTCAGGTGTATTGGCACGAGCGCGGCCAGGGTCAGTTCGTTCCCCACGGGAGCGTCCCCAAAGCTGTTCGCGACAGCGGGGCGGAGAAAGTCGGAGCAGGGCCAACAGGGGAGGTCAGCCTTTCGCTGCGGGAATTGGGGGACATGTACTACACCCTCGCCGATGGCCAGGTGGTGGTGGGCGGCACAGGGACGGCTCGCTCTGAGGTTCCCCCCAAGCTGATGCAGCAGTTGCGGGCCCAGGCCGTTTTGGCGGCCCCGATTTTGCTGGAAAAGGATCTGCTGGGGTTCATCTGGGTGCAATCGGATGTGCCCCGTACCTGGCAAGCCGCTGAGCGACAGTTGGTAGCTGCTGCCGCCAATGGGTTGGCCTTGGCTGCCCCCCTAGAAAATCTGGATCGCCGCATTCGCCAGTTGGCCGATGACCAAGAGTTTGTGCAACAGGTGGGCCGCTCGCTTTACAACCCGGCGGAGCTGCAACAGGCTCTCCAGCAAGCCGTTGTCGGCCTGGCCCAGCGCCTGAAAGTCGGTGCAGTGGCCGTGTTGACGGTGGATCCCGACAGCCCCATCCCCCGCCTCTTCTACGAGTACCGCAGGGAAGGCAAGCAGACTTTGCCACAGCAGCTCAGCCCTCTGAGCGACCAGGACTGGCAGGATCTCATGCGCAGCGAGGTGGTGGTGGCAGAAAACTACGACCAAGATCTGCGCCTGCTCTCTTGGCGGCAGGAACTGGCAGGGGTTCGTTCCTTGATGCTGACCCACACCGGGGTCGGCGGTACCGCCACCACACCTGTGGAAGGGCTGCTCTTGGTGTTGCATCCCCAGCTACGGACCTGGAGCCGGGAAGAGCGGCAACTGCTGCGGGGGATTGCCCAACAGGTGGGGGTGATCCTGCGGCAAATTCGGTCAGAACAACGCCGGCAACGACAAGAGCAATTGCTCAAGGGCCTGATCGCCACTTGTTCAACCTTGCCAAACTTGGCCACCTTGTCAGATCTGTACACCACTACCACTCGACAGACGGCCCAATTGCTGGGGATCCCTCTGGCGCTGGTGGTCAGCTGGCAGCCGGGGGAGAGCCGGGCTCAGCTCCAGGGGCCTTTTACTACCGCTGCCGGGACGGAGACCGGCCCTACCGAGATCGACCTGCAAGATCCCCTACTGGCCTACGCGCTGCAGTCGGCAGAACCTCTCCCGCTCACCCAGGAGCAGATCCCCCCTGCCAGCCGCACTTGGCTCAGTCGCGTCAGCGGTGCGGAGCACTTTGCTGCCGGCCTGGGATCCTGGCTGCTGGTGGCGCTGGGGGAGACAAACTCCTCGCAGGCGGGAGCTTTGGGAGTTTTGATCTTGGGGGCAGAAGCGGGCAAGGTTTGGGATCCCGACGAGCGGGCGGCTGTGATGCTGATCGCCCAGACCTGCGGCTGGACGCTGCGGCGCTTGCTCTGGATGCAAACTTTGCAAGAGCGGCAGGAGGTGCTCAGGGAGTTGAACTGGTACAAGCACCGCCGCCTGCTGGATATGCAGAATGTCCTTCTGGACAGCCTGCACCGCCTGGGTCAGGTGCCGGAGATCCCCGGAGACGAAGCCACCCGCTGGCAAAAGGTGGTGGAGATCGGCAGAGGGCTGCGGGATCTGACCGTCTCCACAAGGCCGTTGTTGCAGTCGGAAACTTGGCAGGTGCAGCCGCAGTCGCGGTCGGTGCCCTTGGCAACCTTGGTGCGCAAAAGCCTACGCCGAGTGGAGGCCCTGACCCAAAAACGCAAGTTATGGCCGCGGGCCCATGGGGACATGAGCCTTACCATCCAGGGGGATCCCGAACGACTGGAGATGGTGCTCTGGGAGGTGTTGACAGCCGCTATTTTGCGCAGCCCGGAAGAGGGGCGGCTGGATCTGTGGAGCCAAGCCAGCGTTCGCGACAGCGGTGCGGAGCACTTTGGGTATGCAGAGCTGCTGGTGGTGGATCAGGGCAGCTTCGACCCTCACCTGATGGCCGCCCTTCAGTTGGGGCCAGAGCAGGTGATCTACGCAGATCCTCTGCTCAAGTCGCCTCTATCGGTGAGTCCTGGTCTGGAACTCAGCCTGTGTCAACGGGTGGTGCAGCGGATGGGGGGCCAGCTCTCCTTTTACCTCTCTTCCGATGGGCGTTGTGTCTCTCGGCTGCTCCTGCCGATGGGCAGCGACGAGCCCCATCCCCCTGGGTAGGAAAAAGCTGTGTTGCCGGTCACCTTAGGGGGACAAGGTTCTGAGCAGCCAAAACAGGGGCAGTAGAGCCAGTAGGCCGCGATCCAGCCGCCGCAGTTGTAGGCGGTGCCAGCGCAGGGGATGGTCTGGGCCGATCAGCCCACGGGCTTGCATCGCCATGGCCGTCTGTTCCGCACGCAGGAGCAAGTTTTCAAAAAAGCGCTCCACCAAAGCCAGCAGGGTTTGCATCCCGCCCCGGAAACTCAGGGATCCCCAGCGCACATCCCGAGTTCGCACCGCCCGCGCCAAGTTTTGCACCTCTTCCATCACCAAAGGCAGAAAGCGCAGCGCCAAGGTGAGGGTGAGAATTACTTCGGCAATCGGCCATCTCCAACGCTTGAGAGGCTGCAACCATTGGCCGATCCCTTCGGCAATTTCTTCGGGGGCCGTGGTCAACAAAAACAAATGGGTGGCGTAGAGCAACGTAAAAATGAGGGTGCCCAGCCGCAGCGCCACCGATAGAGAACGGCGGGAGACCTGAAAGGTTCGTCCCAATAGGGAAAACTGAACCAGGCGGTAGCGATAAGGAGTTTGCCAGGCACGGGTTTGCGCCCGCCAGGCACGGTCTGGGGATCCCTGTTCTACGGCCAAGTCGAAGTGCCCTGCACCGCTAACGGGAACAGCGGGGATCCCGGTCAGCCCATAGCCCACCACCTGCATATCCTGCCGTTGCGGTTGGGGAAAAACCCCCAATCCATCCGGCGCCAAGCTGGTGATCCCAAAGGTGAGCAGGCTCAGGGCCAGCACCAGGGAGAGTTGGCCCGACCAAACCCGGCGCGGCAGACGGGCCGCCACAGTTAGCAGCAGAAGAGCCACCACCACGGCCAAGCGCCAACCATTGCCGGCCAAAATGGGGCTGAGGAGAAAGCTGAGCAGCCAGGCCAGCTTAACCCGCGGATCCAGGCAATGTAGCCAGGTGCGAGGCTCTTCCAGATAAATCCCTAACGGGGCATTGCGCAGAATATCCACAACAGTTGAGAAGGAAGCAGACTATACCCCTTAAAAGGGCGGGACCGAGAACTCCGTCCCCGTAGCGCGGTCGCAGCAGCGTTGCGGAGCAATAACAGCTGGCAGCAAGGGAGAGCTAGAGCCGTTCCACCAGACGGGTAGAGCCCGACTGGGCAGCGACCCATCCCCCGGGCGCGCCATCTCGCTCAATGCGCAGCCAGACGGGCACTTGTCCCTCACCGGCCTGCACCTCTACCACCCGCAGCAGGGCTTGGCGTGGGGCTGTCCCGACAATGGCTCCTGTCAGGCTGGGTTGCTGGCGAATGTTGATGCCATCGTTGGAGACCACCCGCACCTGTTGTACTCCTTGCCACTCCGCCAGAGGGCCGGTTAGCTCAGGCGGGGGAGTGAGTTCCGTCTGGCCGGGATTGTCGTTCGCGGAGGCGTCGCGTAGCGATATGTCAACCGGCGGCTGCTCAATTTGCACCTGGGGTTGCTCCAGCGGTGGTGCCGGCGGCGGCGTGAAGAGGCCCCGCAACATTTGCCAGATGACCAGCAGGGAGAGAATGCCCACACCAACTACCCCGGCCACTCGCGTCAGCGGTGCGGAGCCCAAACGAACGCCAGCGGGAAGGGCAGGACGCTTACGGGATCCCAAGCGGCTGCGGCGGTAACGTTCCACTTCCTGCATTCCGCTCACGCCAGCTCCCTCCCGCTGAGGGGAACGGTCTTGGGCGCGTTCGCGACAGCGGTGCGGAGCACTAGAACTCTCATCGGCAAGAGAAGAGACGCCTGCTTTGGGGGTGCTGCGGTAAGAGGGCAAATCCGAGAGGCGCGGGGGTTCTGGCACCCCCTGTTGCCAAGGGGCGGGTGGGCGATACAATTCCTGGGTTGGCTCAGGACCCACCACGGCAGGCAAATGAGGTGGGGGATGGGGGGCTTGTTCGCGACAGCGGTGCGGAGCACTGGGAGAGAGCATCCCTGCCGGCGGGTCTTCGCGGCTGGGCATTTCGTCCAGGTAAGCTTGTACTTGGGGGTTGTCGAAGTAGGCTTGCAACGTCACTTGGGCGGCTTCCAGACCGCGGAACTCCGGGAACACCTCCTCCTGAAACCATTTTTCTGTGAAGCGGCACAGACCCGGCAGATGGTCGGGAGAACCGGCGGAGTGTTCTTCGATAAACTGCAAGGCCTCTACTTCTTGGGTGGAGCGCAGATGGGCGAGCGCGTCTTCGGTCTGCCCCAGCAACAGACTACAGATGGCCTGCTCCAGATGCACATCCTGCCGCTGCGCCAGACGAGCCAGGTAGCCGCGAGCACGCCGCACCAGAGCCGGGCGGTTTTCCAGATAACCTGCCGCCAGCAACACCTGCACGGCCAAGTAGGCGGCCACCATCGAGGGACGCTCAGCCTCCCGCTCGAACAACTCCTGCTGTTCTTTGAGGGTGAGGTGGCGACGTACCCGTTGGATAAAGCGCAGGAAATCTTCGGTGCTGAGGCCAGAGCCATCTTGCCCCATCCCCTCGATGCCGCCCCGTTCGTCCAGCATGGCTTTGAGGAGAGCCAGTCCCTGCTGTCGCTCCCCGTTCCCATCAGCGGTGTGTCTTCCAGCTTGGGCGGGAGCACTTTGGCTGAGGAGTTGCAAAATGCGATAGGGACGCAGCTTGCCCAAATCGATACGGATCTCCGCTTGCATCTGCGGAAAGGCCTGATACTCCTCCAGCTCCGCCAAGCCCGCCTGTAGGGAACGCGCCGCCTCTTCGTAGGATCCCTGTTGCCAGGCTTCTCGACCCAGTTCCAGACGAGCGATGGCCCGCGCCAAAATGGCATCGGAACGAGCAGGGTGGCCCTGCTCCAACAGGTGTTGAGCCAAGTCCAACGCAGCCTGGTACTCTCCGGCTTCGCAATACAAGCACAGCACTCCCGGTAGGTGCGCCTCCTCCACCGTCAAGGTGGGATCCGTTGGCATGAGGTGTTCGTCGTAGTTTCGCCGTGCCTCAGGGTTAAGCAGCACAGAAGCTGCCTCTTGGATCATTTGAGCGCGAGCTTCCACAGCCTGTGGCGAGAACTCCAGCAGCCAGGAGCGCTCGCCCGGCTTGAGATCGATTCGCTCCCGGTATGCCTGCTCAATCTGATGCTCATCTGCCCGTGCCGACAGCATCAAAACCCGATAATAGTCGAGGGGCACCCGCACCGTCATGGTTTTTGTCCGCGCTCTCCTGTTCGTGCCAGCGGGACGGAGTCCTTGGACAACTTACCCGCATCGACTTAACTGTAGTCCTTTTCGTGGGTAAAAGGGATCCCCCCTCGGGAATCGCTGCTCCGCCCCTACCAGTTCCAGCTACCCGGCTCTCCTTTGAAAGGGCCTACGACCTTTGAGGTGATCCAACCGCCGTAGAAATCTCCGGGTTGAGGCCGGACTCGTTCTCCACCTACCCGGCACTCCTGCACACGGCCTGGATAAAAGGCAAGGTAGTCGCGGATGGGCAAAAACGCCGGGCTGGGATCCGGATAGCTCCAGGCGGCATCTACGGCTGTTTGGGATCCGACCTGAACTGTCCAGTAGCAGGCAGCCCCTTTGAACTCACAGAAAGAGGTGCGAGAGCTGGGGCGGAGATACTGCAGTCGAACGTCGGTGGGGGGAATGTAGTAGGTGGGCGGGTGGCTGGTTTCCAGGACGCGGTAGCAACGGCGGCTTTGGGCAATGAGCTCGCCATTGAAGAGAACTTCCACCAGTTCTGCGGTGGGCTCCAGACGAGGCGGGCGCGGATAGTCCCAGACAGATTCTTGTCCTGGATGAGGAGGAATGGGTTGGGGAGGCATGCGTCGATAGATTAATTAATCTAAAGCAGACGGGTGGCCTCTACCAGTTTGGCGTACTGGATCAGCAGCAAAGACTGTTGCTCCGGCAGCGGCTGAATAACCCCCTGCTGCTGCAGACGGCTCAGTACCGCCAGGGCTGTCTCCCGGCTAACTTGGCTGATATCGGCCAAATCCTGGGGGGGAGGGTAGACAATGCGCATCCCCTGGGGGGTCTTCTCGCCAAAAGCTTCCGCCAGTTGCACCAGCGTATGCACCACTCGCAGCGGGGGGCTCTGCTGGTCAAGATCCGCCTGCAAGTTGGCCAGGCGCAGGCGACGGGAGAGGCTGCAGGCCAGCTGGTAACACAGTTGCGGCTCCCGCAACATCAGCGCTTTGAAGGTTGCCGCCGGGATCCCGGCCACCCGCAGCGGGGTTAGGGCCAGCACATCTCGCGAGCGGGGAGCTTCGTCCAGTACCGCCATTTCCCCCACCCAAGCGCCCGGCCCCAGCAAGGCAAGGGTTTTGGTGCTGTCTTGCGCCCGCAAAGCCCGCCGCACCTTAGCCCAGCCGGCGAGGATCAGATAAACTACGCTGCCCCAGGCCTCTTGCATAAAGAGCGCCTGTCCCGCCGGGATATCCCGCAGCTTGACCTGGGATCCCAACCATTGCAAGGACGTTGCCGAAAGTTCGGCCAACATTGGCACCGCCTTGAGCTCGGAGAGAAGGGCAACAGGAGCATCGGAAGTCATGGCGGGTCGGACGTTTCACCATACCGCAAGCCCACTGTAGCCCAGTTACCAACTCAAGAGCTATCCTGCAATCCACCACCCCGCCATGTGCGCCAAGATCTAGTGAGGAGGTGGTCTTGCTGTGGAGTCTTGCTGGTATGGCCCTCAGAGCCTCTAGAGCTACCCTGCGGTTGAGGGTGGGGGGAACCCAAACTCTGCCATTTCGTCTGGGCAACAGAGGTTCTGTCTGGGAGGGGATCCCTCCGCTGTTGTTGTTAGAACTTATGGATGCCTATGGATGCTGCCCTCAGCGACATCAGTGGCCAGCGCTGGTCGGTCTTGGTGAAGAACGTGCCTGTGCGGCCCGAAAAGCTCGCTGATGTGGATCTGGTGCTGATCTGTCAGCAGGGATCCCAGCCCCATCGGGAGGCTTTTGCCGAGTTGATGCGTCGCCATCAGGCCCATGTGGACAAGGTGCTCTATCATCTTGCCCCGGACTGGCAGGACCGGCATGACTTGGCCCAGGAAGTTTGGATCCGGGCCTACCGCCACCTGAAACGCCTACAGGAGCCGGCAAAATTTCGCAGCTGGCTGGGGCGGATCGCCACCAACCTGTTTTACGACGAGCTGCGCAAGCGCAAACGACAGCAGCAGCCCCTTTCTCTGGATGCGCCGATTCAGATGCGGGATAGCGAGATGGAATGGGAGCTGCCCAGCGAGAGCCCCAGTCCCCATGAGCACCTCGCCACCTGCGAGTTCTACGAGCGATTGCACCAAGCCGTCCGCGACTTGCCGCAGGCCTTTCGCCAGACAATCCTGCTGCGGGAAATTCAGGGAATGGCTTATGAGGAAATTGCCGAGATCACAGGGGTGTCTTTGGGCACTGTTAAGTCTCGCATTGCGCGCGCCCGCGCCCGCCTACAATCCACCCTAAAACCCTACCTTAATGGTGAATGACCATGGTTCGCGGCAACCCCAACCCCGACCCCAGGGATCCCCAGCAAGAGCTGCCGGTGGTGGATGAGCGCTTTGAACAGTTGAGCGCCTACTTGGATGGGGAATTGTCGTCTCAAGAGGCGCGGCAGGTGGAAGATTGGCTGGCCAGCGATCCTCAGGCGCGGCAACTGTACAGCCAACTGGCAGCTCTGCAGGCCGGTTTGGCCAATCTCAAGGCCCCCACCTTGGATCCCATCCAGACGGAGCTGTTGATCAGCCGTGTGTTCGCTGAGCTGGATCGGCGGCCAATGCTCGACCTGGGCTGGCGGCGACGCAAGGGCACCCCTTGGGGACGAGTGGCAGCGGCTGTGGTGGCCTTGGCAGGGGCGGGCTGGGCGGGATGGCGTTGGTCTCATCCCCAGCCTTTGGTATCGCTGGAAGATCCGCCGGTGCGCGTGGCCATCGTGCCTGCCTCTGCTCGTGTTGCCCAACGCTATCTTTTCGAGACGGGGCAAAAGCAAGATGCCTACTCGATTTTGTTTGAGACAATCCCCAACCGTGGATCTCGCTCCGCCAACGCGACCAGGGCCGAGGTGGGCTGGGAATGACCTGAGCAGGCTTGAGAAAGACTGAGGAGCGCAGGGTGGAAAAAGCAGTTCGCTGGGCTTGTGGGCTAGGAGTCTGCCTTTGGCTATGCAGTCTGGGATCCCTGTCGGCCCAGGCAGATCCCAGCAGTAGCCATCTGGCAACGCCGTCCGCGCCGGCGGGACGGAGTCCGAAGCAGTTGCACTCCTCTCCCAGTGGACAGGAGCCTGCCCCCCAGCCCACAAACCTGCCTTCACCCGGATCCCGTCTCACCCCTCCGGTGGCTCGCCCTCAACCCCCCGCCCCCGATCAAACAGATCCATTGCTTTTTCCGGATTTCCCCCTCCTCAAGGAGTTGGATCCGCCCCCGCCAAGCTTGGCCGACCTGGGCATCCATTGGGATCGCTTGGCCCTGCTGCCGGATCCCGAGCTGGCAGAGGAAATGGATGTGGAGTTCAGCCGCCGCCTAGCCCGCCTAAACCGGCAAATTGCCGACCAACAAGAGCGCCTCTACCGCCTTTTGCAAACCTGGGACTCCGACGAGGCCGATATCCGCCAAATTCAGGCCCAACTGAGCCGGCTGCGGACAGAACGGGATCGCTTGGCCCTAGAGCACCTGTTGATGCTGCGGCAGTTGCAAGAGAACTTCGCCCTACCTCTACCCGACCGCTCGGCTGCCAGCTCTCCCTGAGGATCCCTTGGGTTCAGGCTATGATTGAGCAAGGGCAGACGCAACCCCCAACGGAGCTGAGCGATGGCCAAAGTGCCCAGCAACCCAGACATTGAGCAATTAGCTGCTGCCATTGGTAAAGAAGTTTACATCGATGTGGCCCGCTGGCATCTTTACCTGCGCGATGCCCACCTGCATACCCTTTTGGCGGAGCGACTGGCACCCCAGGTGATGGCAGGCAAGGTGGATGAGGACGCCGTCACAGAGATCTTGCAAGGGATCCCGGTGAAAGTGGGGGGTGGGCGCAAAGAATTGCCCCTGGCCGATCTCCTGCCGATGCAAAGCCTGCTTAACCTGCTGGACGTGCTGGAGGAGTTCAGCCGCAAATGGGCCCAATAGAGACCAATAGAGAAAGGTAGAGCGGTGCATCATCAGTCTAAACCTATGCGGCCCGGCCCCTGGCTCAAGCTCGGCAGCCTTATTCCGCTGCTCTGGCTGTTGTCGGCCTGTCAGGGAACCGAGTGGGGAGAACGGCTGGAGCGCGCTGTACGCCCAGTGGGCCCGCCCACAGCCCAATCCGAGCCGCTGGCACCTCCCTCGCCTCAACCTTTGCCGGGATCCATCCCACCCTCTATCTCGATCCCCACTGCTCCCGCCCCCTCTTCACCTCTGCCCAGCCCGGACAGCAGCCGCTTTACAGACTTGGAGCCCGGATCTCTGGTGGCCCGTTCGGTGGGATACCTGGATCGGTTGGGAGTTTTTGCCGATATCCCCGGCAGCGAATTTCAGCCGCAGCGCAGCGTTCGTCGCGGAGAGTTTGCCCGTTGGCTGGTGTTGGCCAACAACGCCATCCACGCCGATGAGCCCAGCCGGCAAATCCGCCTGGGATCCCCCTCGGAACGCCCCCTCTTTTTGGATGTGCCGGAGGAGGATCCCCATTTTCGCTACATTCAAGCCCTGGGAGCTGCTGGCTTAATTACCGGGGATGCCAATCGAGAGTTTCGCCCCAACAGCCTGCTGTCCCGGGCGGAGTTAATCCGCATGAAGGTGCCCCTGGACTTACCTCCCGGCCAGATCAAGGGATCCCGAGCAGAGCTGGAAGAGCGCTGGGGGTTTACCGATGCGGCGCAAATTCCTCCTGAAGCCATTCCTGCTCTGGTAGCCGATCGCAGCCTAGAGAATGCCTCCACCGTGCTGCGCACCTTTGGCCCCATCCGCACCTTCAACCCCTTCGAGCCGGTTAGCCGCGGGGAAGCCGCCATCGCCCTGTCGGCTTTTGGGGAACGAACGGCCCAAGACGCCATACCCCAGCCGCCAGCCTTGCCAGACCCAACCCCTGAGCCTCAGCCTTCTCCCCCTGCCGCAGAACCGCAACAAACGGCCTCTCCTGAGCCGGATCCCACCCCTGCCTCTCCCTCGGATGCTGCTGATGAGCCCCCTGGGCAGACCCGACCCAACCCCCCGGAAGTCGCCCCAGGAGAGGGTAGGATCGTCACGCCGGGTAAGCCCTAACCCTGAAGTGAGCGGGGATCCCATCGGCGTATACTGTCCAGGTTTTATCAGCAGATGGAACACCTCAGAGCTCCAGCAGGGATCCCTGCTACGGCTCTTACAAGGAGCAAAAGGAGCCATAACAATAAAAACTATCCCTAACTCCCTTCGGGAGAGGGGCTGTACAGCGCAGAGGACTTCCGCCCCCATTCCCCAGGCGGCTCTAGCTCTTGCCAGTCCCCTGAGCGCCCCTCTGCTGGGGAAAACCCTTGCCGCCCATAGCCTATAGAATGGGGGAAGCCAGCCTTGGAAAACCTGCAGGGATCCCAACTGTGTCCGCCATTGTTCCTGAAATCCGTTCTGCCGATCTGCTGCGCTACACCGTGATTGGGTCGCGGCGGCCCAGCGTGTACTTTTGGGCGGTGGCGCTGACGGGGGGAGGGCTGGGCTTTACCTTGGCCGGCCTTTCCAGCTATCTCCACCGCAATTTGCTCCCCTTTTCCGATCCCGCCAGCCTGGTGTTTATTCCCCAGGGCATTGCCATGCTCTTTTACGGGGTGCTCGGATCCCTGGCGGGGCTATACCAGTGGCTGAGTTTGTATTGGAACTTGGGAGGCGGCTACAACGAGTTCGACCGGCGCACCCAGAAGATAACTCTGGTACGGCGAGGCTTTCCGGGCAAAAACCGCGAAGTTCGTCTGGAGTATGACTTTGCCGAGGTGCAAAGCCTGCGGGTGGAGCTGCGAGAAGGCCTCAACCCCCGCCGAGCCATTTACTTGCGGGTGAAAGGACGTGGTGACATCCCCCTCACCGGAGTGGGCCAGCCTCCCCCCCTGATGGAGATCGAAAACCAAGCAGCCGAGATCGCCCGCTTTCTCAACGTCAGCTTAGAGGGCATTTGATTCCCTGGGGCATCATGCGCTGTGATCGCACCCTGATGGCCGCGTGAGGGATGTGTGCCCTACTACGAATAGGTGACCAACTACATTGCTGTAATCGGTGGGCGCTAATGCGGAGGCCTTGAAGAGATCCCGGATCCCTTTGGGGTGGGGAGACCCTCTTCTGGATTAGAGTCCTTTCAAATTAGTTCAAATTAGATTGAGACTAGGTTGAGACGCTCCCCAGGTGTTTCGCGCTGCAGCCCTTCTTCCAGAGGGAGAAATGACCATATCTGCACAAGTAAACTACCCGACTCCGACCGCTAAGCGGTACGGAGCGGGCTTTCAGCAGCCCTGAGCCTGCTTTGCTCTACCAGAGAACAAAACAGGCCCGAACCTCTAGGCTGGTTTACGACAGCCCCCAAAAGCGCAATCACATTCGCACCATTAAAGTCCGCATCCCCTTCCCATCCACAGTGTCCACACTTGAACGACTTACCACTGCGGTAGGATTGCGCAGGGTCGGGATGGATGTGCAGGCACTTGTGGCAGGTCTGGCTGGTGTAGGCGGGCGGCACCAGCACCACAGTCACCCCCGCAACTCTCGCCTTGTATTCCAGAAACTGCCTCAGTTGGTAGAACGCCCAACTGTTGGCCCGCCTACGCTCTGTCTTGCTGCGTGGCTGTTGATTGACCCTTTCCCGGATCCTCGTCAGGTCTTCCAGAGCGATAGCGCTGTTGGTAGCTTTTGCCCTAGAGACAACGGCTTTGGAGATGCGATGATTGACCCACGTTTGAAAGCGCCTCTCCTTGCCAGACAGCCGTTGCAACAGTTCTCTGCATCTGCGCCGCGAACTGCGTGTGCCCTTACTGGCTTTGCGTTGGAGTACCGCCCTCAACCGGGAGTAGTGGTCGCGGACTCTGTTCAACTGCTGTCCATTCCAGTTGTCCCCTTCTGAGGTATGAGCGATATCCGTCCTGCCCAAATCCACCCCGATCACCTTGTCGGTATCTTGTTGCTTGGGTGGCTTTTTCTCTACGCAAATCTGGATGTAGTAGGAGCCATCTTTGCGCTTGACCAGGGTGGCAGCTTTTGGGTTGGAACCAGCCAGCATTCCCCTCTGGTAGTTACCAATGACCAGTTCAAAGCGTTCTCTCCCTTCAACCGTGGTGAGCGACACCGTCCAGTCTTTTTGACGGAACGAAAAGATGCGAGCGTCGTAGGTAACAAAGCCGCTCTTAAACTCCTTGACGGGACGCTTTTTCTGCTTAGCCACTTTGCGGGAACCCGCTACCCGTCTGCACACCTGTTGAGCCAAGTTACTGGACAAGCCAAACCGGGCTCGAGTCTCGTAGTAGCAAAGGGATTGCAGTTTGACCGCGTTGACGATCTTCTCCGGCGTGTTCTGGTTGACCCAATTCAAGGCTTGGCCAAAAGCCTCCAAAGTCGCGTCCAATTTGGCGGCTTGCGACGGGGACACCTTGAGCTTGCAGGAGACGGTCAGGACTTGGGTCATGGTTCTATTGTAACCTCGCATTCCTCCCGGCACTGACCCTACGGGTACAGTGCGGGGCTCCTGCGCTAGTAAGCTGAAGCGCGTGCTGCCGAGCGTCGCTTTTTAAAACCTCGGGATGGAGAGCATCTCAAAAACTAGCCTTCGCCAGCTTGAGGAGAGGAACCCAGGGATCCCTTGACTGCCACCTGAAGGCTCGCCGACTCCGGAATGAATGCCTGTGCAGTCGGGAACCCCAAGAAGGGGCTTTGCTCTACCGCCTGGGTGGAGAGGGTAAAGAGGGGATTGGAGAGGATCCCGGCAAAGATGGTGGCCACCAAAGTGAACACCAAGCCCACCCGCAGAGCCTGCATGCCTTCCGCCTGCCAGTTGGTCTCGGGGTAATTCCGCACCGAAACCGACATCTCTTGCGGCTCTTTCACCACGATGGTTTTCACCACCCGCACGTAGTAGTAGATGGAGATGACGCTGGTGACCAACCCCACCAACACTAGGGTATAGGCCCCTGCCTGCCAACCGGCCCAGAACAGGTACAACTTGCCGAAGAAGCCTGCCAGAGGGGGCAACCCACCCAACGAAAGCAGACAAATGCTCAAGCAAAGGGTGAGGAAGGGATCCTTTTGGTAGAGGCCGCTGTACTCGCTAATTTCATCGGTGCCGGTCTTCAGGCTGAACAGGGTGATGCACAAAAAGGCCCCCAGGTTCATGGCCAAATAGACCATCAAGTAAAAGATCAAGCTGGCATAGCCTGCCTCGGTGCCCGCCACCAAGCCAATCAAAACGAAGCCCGCCTGTCCAATGGAAGAATAGGCCAGCAGCCGTTTGAGGCGGGTTTGGGCAATGGCCACCACATTCCCCAGCACCATGGTCAAAATGGCCAGCACCGAGAGCACCGCCCGCCACTCTTCCGTCATGGCCGGAAATACGGTGGCCAGAAAGCGCACCGCCAAGGCAAAGCCTGCTGCTTTGGATCCCACTGACAAAAAGGCCACCACCGGCGTTGGGGATCCCTCGTAGACATCAGGAGTCCACTGGTGGAAGGGCACCGCCGCCAACTTAAACCCGATACCACCAATGCAGAGGACCAAAGCGATGATCCCTGCCAAGCCGGCATCCCCCATGGATGAGGCGATGGCTTCCAGCTTCGTTTGCCCGCCCGAAAGGCCATAGAGTAGGGACATGCCGTAGAGGAAAATGGCCGTGCTGCTGGCCCCGATCAAGAGATATTTCAGGGCTGCCTCCGAAGAACGGGGATCCCGCTTGGTATAGCCGGCCATCAGGTAGCTGGCGATGCCCAGCGTTTCTAAAGATACAAACACTAGGATCAAGTCCGTCGCCCCGGAGAGGAACATGCCCCCCAAGGTGGCCGTGAGCAGCAACACATAAAACTCGCCTGTGGGGGCTCCCGACTGGGCGATGTAGCGTTCTGCCATCATCACCGTCAGCACCGCCGTCCCCACCACCAGGCCACGGAAGAGAATGCTGATGGGATCCGCCGCAAAGCTGCCCAAGAAGCTCTCCAACTGGGGCTGCTGCCACTGCAACACCAAGGTCACCAAAGCCCCAATCAAGCCAAAGATGGAGAGGGCCGGAAGACTTTTGCGCGCCGCCGAACCACCGACCAAATCCACCACCAAGACGAGCAAGAGGGTGAGGGTAACCACCACTTCCGGCCAAATGGCACCGGCATACAGGTTTCCGGTTGGGGCAAAGACATCCATAGGAGAAGACTATGAAGAGAGATTAAGGGGATCCACAGCCAGCATACCGCGATTTCTGGTCTCTCTCCCCGCTTCAGGCATCTCTTCTCCCAATCGTCTCCATCAGCGCTCTCAATCTACAGGCTCAGTAGAGCTTGGCGCTGGAGGTGAGCACCAACTTCAGGCGGGCGTGGATCAGATCCAAGTCCGCCAGCCCCAGGTCGATCTCCCCATCGATGACGATGCCGGTGTGGATCAGGCGATCCAACAGTTCCAGCAGGGATCCCTCGCGGTGGGGTTGTCCGGGGTAGTAGTCCCCCTGGCGGGGCAGGAGGGTGCCCAGATCTCCGAGATCCAGGTTTAAATCCGCCGGGTCGATCTCCAACAGGCTGCAGATTTGTCGAATTTGCTCCCGCAGGGCCTGTAGGCTGCTGCCGGCCCGCTCAATCTGCTCTGCAGAAAGGCGCTCGGCCTCCATTTGCCGCACCACCTGCGCCTCCATCAACTGCCGCAACAGCTCCACCAAGGTCAGCACCAGAGAGGCCAAACCAGCTTCCGGGCGTTTCCGGCCAGGGGTGGGCCGAGCCTGGCTCAAGTCTTCCGAGCTGGCGGGACTGATAGAAAAGCGCGGCGGGGGAGAAGGGGCAATCCAACGGTCAAAGGGCTGGCAAAGCTGTTCCAGGCTGAGCAAATGGAGACGGGGATCCCGCGCGACTTCTTCCCTTTCCTCCGGCAGGTTGTAGCCCCAGTCGGCCAAAAACAAGAGAACCTGCTCCAGCTCCGGCACCCTCTGCACCTGGCGCAGCGTTTGCAGGCGATCCTCCACAAACCACAGCTCCTCAGCCGGCAGTTGGGCGGCAGCCAGTAGCCGCTGTAAAGTGGTGGCCTTGGGGGCGCGCACCTCCTTGCCCAGAATGCGGTGGCGTGGCAGTTGGATCCCTGCTCGGCCCAAGAGCTGCTGGATGAACCGTCCCTCTTTGGTGCTGAGGATGGCCAAGCGCGGCTCCCCTGCAGCCTGAACCTGGCGTAGCCAAGCCGCCACCCCCGGATAAAACCGGTGCAGCCCCAGCCACCCCTGCAGATCCTCTGCAATCCAACGATCCCGCACCCGATCCAATGCTTGGATTAGAGAGAGGGCAGGGATCCCTGACTGCTGCAACAACTGCTGACGCCAGCCCGGCCAGTCTTGGCGCAAGTCCTCCTCCCGGATCCCTTCCTGTAGCCCCCACAACAACAGAGGCATCTCCCAGCCGGTCTCGATCAGCGGGCGCAGACGGTCAAAAGCAGGACGCAGCGGCTCTAGCTGAGCAGGAGCCAAGCCCCACACCTGAGCACAAACGCGGCAGGAAGAGGCAAAATACTCCGCCCGCCCATCGCAGAGCACACCATCAAAATCCAGAACCAGAATGCGGGGGGACATTCGCCGGGGCCTAGCGAACTCCATACCTGAGTCCCCCTGAGGGCAAGTTGCAAAAATGGGGCCAGAGGCCAAGTTAATTTAACCAAACTGTTCCACCCGATTGGCCCAACCTAATTGGATTCCAAGATGCGAACCGACTTGATCTCCACCGGTTTCAGCGGGCGATCCTGGGGGCCGGTGGGAGCCGTTGCAATTTTATCCAACACATCCTCTCCCTCGATCAATTGCCCGAAGATCGTGTAGTTGGGAGGCAGCGGATAGTCGGCGTGCATGATAAAAAACTGGCTGCCGTTGGTGTTGGGGCCAGCATTGGCCATCGCCAAAGTGCCACGGCTGTAGGGACGTTGCACCGGCTCATCGGGAAAGCGGTAGCCCGGCCCACCCCGCCCTGTACCCGTGGGATCCCCACCTTGGATCATGAAGCCCCGAATCACGCGGTGAAAGATGACACCATCGTAGAAGTGGTCGTTGGCCAAAAAGACGAAATTGTTGACGGCGAGGGGAGCTTCTTGCGGGAACAGCTCCAGAACCATTGTGCCGGCGGTGGTCTCCATCGTGGCCGTGTAGGACTTGGCCGGGTCGATCACCATCGGGGGGGGATTGTTGTAGGTTTTCACGGGTTTGCCCAAGTGTTGTGCCAGGAGCAAATCGCGAGAAGAATGCGGGCGGGCCAAAACAGGGAGAGCACTCAACCCCACCCAAAGCACCACCATCAGCACAGCTAACTTCACCAGGCTGGCCAACTTAGATCGCGCACGCACAATTCTTGCAGGAAAGCTCCATCCCCATCGTACCAGGATTCTGTCCTAGCCTAATTTTCCCCGGACTTGGATGGAGGCTTGGCTCGCCGCACCAGCCAATAACTCACCGAGAGGGCCAACGTCGCTGCCCCCAAGCCAATGAGCTCCAACCCCCCTAGCTTCTCGAAATCGAAAATGATGATCTTGCGGGCCACCGCAATCAAAGAGGTGACGATCACCAGCTCCACCTGCACCACCTGCTTTTGCAAGTAGGCGGTAATGTTCTCCAGAATTTCCAGCGCAATCAGAATATTTAAAAAGAGGCCGAAGATCTCGATTAAAGTGGTGGAGAAAAACCCAGTTGGCTCGGTCAGCAAATCTGCCACCAAGAACCGGGCCAAGTCCACCACTGCTACTGTGATTAGCCCGATCATCAAAATTGACAGTAGCTTCGAGATCAGGCTTTCCAGGCGGGTGATGGCCCGCAAAAAGGGATCCTCCTCTTCTGTCTCGTGGGGATTGTGCAACAGCCACTTGAGAAACCGCATCGCCAACCCCGACAGATCCAAACCCTTATGTCCTGATCCTGAGACAACATTATCCGTCCCAACCGTCTTGCCGGGAAGCAGGCAGGGATCCCTTGGGGCGATGATTGCGACACCGCTCAGAACAGTATTTCACCTCCGACCAACAGTCGGCCCACTTTTTGCGCCAGGTGAAGGGTCGCTGACAGGTGAGACAAATCTTGCTGGGCAAATCCGATTTCTTCCGTTGGCGTGGCATGGTGCACTGCAAAACAAGGTCAACTCTGTAGTCAGTTTAACAAACCTACCGGATGCTGACCGTTACCATCACGGGGGTGCTTGGCCTGCGCCCCACCTTAGCAAAAGCTGAAGTCTGAACCTAGAGAAATCGAGTAGCCTCTTGAAATCCGGCGAGATCTCTGCCCTGTGTCTGCAGGGAGCTGGGTTTGCTGAAGGGTCAACCGGTTCTGTCCTGTATCCAAGCAAAGTTTCCAACATCCGCTTGTGGATGTGAGTTTGTATGAAGTCTCAACCGAATGGGATGGATGTAGCTGTTCAGAATTGTCCCCCCCCACCGAAACGGGTTGAGGTACGGCTCAGCAAACCCGGCAATCGAGCGACCCAAGCCTCGCTGTCGGGAGACTCGGTGGGCGTATTTTTGCGGGAAATGGCTCGCTACCCACTCCTCAGTGCCGAGCAGGAAGTGAAATTGGGGCGGCTGATCGCAGAGGGGGGAGCCGCCGGGGAACGGGCGAAACGGGAATTGGTTAGGGCCAACCTGCGCTTGGTGGTCTCGATTGCCAAAAAGTATTTGAATCGCGGTGTGCCGTTTCTGGATTTGATTCAAGAAGGCACCATTGGCCTGATCCGAGCCGCAGAAAAATTTGAGTACGAACGCGGCTACAAGTTTTCCACCTACGCCTACTGGTGGATTCGCCAAGGGATCACCCGCGCCGTTGCCAATCAGGGGCGCCTGGTGCGGATCCCGGTGCACATGGTAGAAAAGCTCAACCAGGTGAAGCGGATCCGGCGAGATCTGACCGAAGCCCTAAACCGTCGCCCCACCCAAGCAGAGATTGCCAAAGCTCTGGAGATTTCCCCCGACAAGCTGGACGCTCTCTTAACCCTCTTGGAAGCCGGTCGCCAAACTCTTTCGCTGCATACTCCGGTCGGCAAAGAGGAAGATACGGAGCTGATGCAGCTTATCGAGGACGCCAACAGCCTCACTCCCGAATCCCAAATGGACTTGTACCTGCTGTCTGCCCAACTGGAAGAAATGCTGGAGCAGCTCAGCCCCCGAGAGCAAGAAATCCTCAAGCTCCGCTATGGGCTGAAAGATGGCCACCTGCACACTCTCTCCGAAATTGGTCAGCTCTTCGGCCTGTCTCGAGAGCGCGTCCGACAAATTCAAGCACGAGCCATGCGCAAACTGCGCCATCCACGCCGCCAGGAAATTTTGGCAGATTGGATGACCTCGTTTTAGGCAGTAGGCCACGGCTGCTCCACAGGCGAAACTCAGGATTCCGCAGCAGTTTATGTTCAGCAAAGCTCTGCAGAACCAGGACCAGAGGCGTGCCCCCACTTTTGGACAAGGGATCTGTCAACTAGCCCATCTTCTGCAACTGCAGGGGGTGAGGCTGAGGGCGGCTGCGCAGGGCAGCTTCGATCAACCCCAAAAAGAGGGGGTGGGGGCGGTTGGGGCGGGAGCGAAACTCCGGATGGAACTGGGTGGCGATGAAAAAGGGGTGGCTGGGCAGCTCGATAATCTCCACCAAGCGGTTATCCGGCGAGACTCCGCTGATGATATAACCAGAGTCCAGAAAAAGGCTGCGGTAGGCATTGTTAAACTCATAGCGATGGCGGTGCCGCTCGTAGATGATGGCCTCACCGTAGAGCTTGGCCGCTAGGGTATTGGGCATGATGCGACAGGGATAGAGGCCCAGCCGCAGGGTTCCCCCCAGATCCTCTACATCTTTCTGCTCCGGCAGCAGGCTGATGACAGGGTGGGGGGTATCGGGATCAAACTCATAGCTATTGGCCCGCTCCAGATGGGCAATGTGACATCCCCAGTCGATCACCGCGCATTGCATGCCCAGACACAGGCCCAGAAAGGGAATGCCCCGCTCCCTCACGTAGCAAATACTGGCCACTTTGCCCTCGATGCCGCGATTGCCAAACCCCCCTGGCACCACCACTCCATCCACGCCGGAAAGCAATGCCTCTGGTCCCCGCTCTTCGATCTCCTCAGAAGAGATCCAGCGCAGCGTGACGCCGGCATTGAGGGCCAACCCGGCATGGCGCAGGGCCTCGGCCACCGAAAGATAGGCATCCGTAAGGCGCACGTATTTGCCGACAATGGCAATCTCCACCTGCTCTTGGGGGTGGTGCAGCCGCTGCACCAGGAGCTCCCACTCCCGTAGGTCGGGCTGCTGGGGATCCAGGTTGAGAATCTCCAGAACCCGCTGCGCCAACCCCTCCTGCTCGAGCACCAAAGGCACATCGTAGATACTGGGGGCATCCTGAGCCTGAATCACACATTCCACCGGCACATCGCAAAACTCGGAGATCTTCTCCTTGATCCCGCGGGGCAATGGCTGTTCGCAGCGGCACACCAACACATCTGGCTGGATGCCAATGGAGCGCAGCTCCTTGACCGAGTGCTGGGTGGGCTTGGTTTTCATCTCCCCTGCCGCCTTGATCAAAGGCACCAGGGTAACATGCACATAGGCCACGTTGGCCCGGCCCACGTCCTTGCGAAATTGGCGAATGGCCTCCAAAAAGGGCAGAGACTCGATATCCCCCACCGTGCCCCCCACCTCCACCAGCACCACGTCGGGGTTGGTCTCGCGGGCCACCCGCCGGATGCGCTCTTTAATCTCTTGGGTAACATGGGGGATCACCTGCACCGTGCTGCCCTGATAATCCCCCCGCCGCTCTTTGTGGATCACCGCCTGGTAGATGGCGCCGGTGGTAACGTTGTTGAGCTTGGACATGTTGGTGTCGGTGAAGCGCTCGTAGTGGCCCAAGTCCAGGTCCGTCTCGGCGCCATCGTCGGTAACAAACACTTCCCCATGCTGGTAGGGACTCATGGTGCCGGGATCCACATTGATATAGGGATCCAGCTTCAAAATCGACACCGTGTAGTTGCGGGATTTGAGCAGGCGACCCAAGCTGGCCGCTACAATGCCTTTGCCGATGCTGGAGACCACTCCACCGGTGACGAAGACAAACTTGGTCATAGCTTGGATCCCTTCCCTTTTGCCTTTTGATTATGCCAGGGATCCCTCAGCGCAGAGAGCGGATGGGGCCGTTGTAGAGGATGGTGGTTTGAAAGGTGCGCCTGTCCACCCGCACCTGGGTTTCAATGCTGGGCTGGACAAAGCCGGGCTCTCCCCCCCGGAAGGTGAAGATCCAGGCGTCTTCAAACTCTTCAAACGGCGAGTCAATGGCTGCCCCGTGCATGGAAGCTTCGGCGCGATAGCGCTGTAGGCCCCCATTGGCGATCTCGGCAGCTTGGCGGGCCAGGTTTTTGGCGCGGTTGAGATCGCGGAAGTAGCGGCTGATCTCCTCAAAACTCCCCCTGGGCAGCGGTCGCTGGGGAGCAGGGGTTGCCGGCACAGGTCGGGGATCCGGCACAATGGGCAGGGTGGGAATATCGGGACTGGGGGGCAGCGGGGTTTGGGAAGGTTCGGGAAAGAGGGGCCTAATCCCCTGGGTCTGGGCGGGCAGCGAGGATCCCCAGAGCAGCGCTCCGGCCAGGCAGAGAGGGAAAAGGGATCTCATAGGCAGTTCCTCTACCAGTGAGTGATCTAGCTGGAATCACTACTCTACTGAGCCTCTCTCCCCAACAAGCAGAGGAAAAAGCCTGGTTGCTGTTTCCCAAGGCAGCTAAAAGAGGGAGGTCGTTGGCGCAAGGGGGACTGCCCACCTGCTGACGGTTGCTAGCATGCGGGAGGAGACCGCCTCGCAGAAGTTGCCATGGAGTTCATCGATCTTGCCGAGACGGGGCTAAAACTAAGCCGCGTGGGGCTGGGCACCTGGAGCATGACGGGGGATTGGTGGGGGCCAGCAGATCCTGAGGAGGCCTACGCCACTCTCCGCAAGGCCATTGACCTAGGCATCACCCTCTTTGACACCGCTCCGGCCTACGGCCGCGGCCTTTCGGAAGTGCTTTTGGGACGGGCCATCCGGGATGCCGGCTGCCGGGATCGCCTAGTCATTGCCACCAAGGCCGGCCTGCAGTGGGTCAACGGCAAGGTGGTGCGCAACTGCAGCCTCAGTTGGCTAGCTCAGGATTTGGAAAACTCCCTCCGCCGCCTGCAGACGGAGGTCATTGACATCTACCAGGTACACTGGCCAGATCCCCTAGAGCCCCTGGAGGAAACAGCCGCCTTTTTCCAGCGCCTGCTGCAGGAAGGCAAGATCCGCGCCATTGGGGTCAGCAACTTTTCCCCAGAACAGATGGATCGGTTTCGCCAGGTGGCTCCTCTGCACACCGCCCAGCCCCCCTACAACCTGTTCGAGCGGCAGATTGAAGCAGAGGTCTTGCCCTACTGTCGAGAGCATGACTCTAGTCAATAATAAGCTCAACTATACTGAAAATAATGTATAATATGTTCAGTACGGATTACTACCAGTTGATCTTTCTGTTT
>NZ_JBSSCC010000026.1:0-45827 GCF_054059455.1 Thermostichus sp. MS-CIW-23
CACTGTCCGCCCTTGGGAGTCGGTGATGCGGCCATCGTCCAGCACCTGCAGCAGGATGTTGAAGACATCCGGGTGGGCTTTTTCCACCTCGTCAAACAGCACCACCGAGTAGGGGCGTCGCCGCACCGCCTCGGAGAGCTGCCCGCCTTCTTCGTAGCCCACGTAGCCTGGAGGAGCTCCGATTAGACGAGAGACCGAGTGCTTCTCCATGTACTCGGACATGTCGATGCGCACCATCGCCTCGGAAGTGTCGAAGAGGAACTCCGCCAAAGCACGGGCCAGCTCGGTTTTCCCCACGCCAGTGGGCCCCATGAACAGGAAAGAGCCGATGGGGCGATTGGGATCCTTCATGCCGGCCCGGGCGCGCCGAATGGCTGCCGCTACGGCGGCTACCGCCTCGTCTTGGCCCACCACCCGCTGGTGCAAATGGGCTTCCAGGCGCAGCAGCTTCTGCTTTTCCGACTCCATCAGGCTGGTGACTGGGATCCCGGTCCAGCGGGAGACGATTTCAGCGATATCTTCAGGAGTCACTTGCTCCCGCAGCAGCGGCTCGCCGTTGGTCTGCAGCTTGGCCAGGTGAGCCTCCTGCTCTTGGATTTGCCGCTCCAATTCCATCAGCTTGCCGTACTTGAGCTCGGCAGCGCGGTTGAGGTCATATTTTTGTTCAGCCTGTTCGATTTGAAGCTTGACGGCGTCCCGCTCGGCTTTAAGGCTTTGCAGGCGTTCAATAGCCTCTTTTTCAAATTGCCAGCGAGCATTCAACTCCCGTTGTCGCTCCGTCAGGTTGGCCAGCTCCTGCTCAATTTTGCTGAGGCGATCTCTAGAGGCAGCATCATCTTCTTTTTTCAGGGAGAGCTCCTCCATCTGCAGTTGCATGATGCGCCGGTCGATCTCGTCCAGCTCGACGGGCTTGGAGGTGATCTCCATTTTCAGCTTGGCCGCCGCCTCGTCCACCAGGTCGATGGCTTTGTCGGGCAGGAAGCGCTCGGAGATGTAGCGGTTGGAGAGCACCGCTGCCGCCACCAAGGCGGAGTCGCTGATTTTGACCCCATGGTGCAGCTCGTAGCGCTCTTTGAGGCCGCGCAGGATGGAGATGGTATCTTCCACCGAAGGCTGATCCACGTACACCGGCTGAAAGCGGCGTTCTAGGGCCGCATCTTTTTCGATGTGCTTGCGGTATTCATCCAGGGTGGTGGCGCCGATACAGCGCAACTCGCCCCGCGCCAGCATGGGTTTGAGCAAGTTGCCGGCATCCATGGCCCCTTCGCCGGCCCCGGCGCCGACAACGGTGTGCAACTCGTCGATGAAGAGGATGATCTGGCCTTCGGATTCAGTGACCTCTTTGAGCACAGCTTTGAGGCGGTCTTCAAATTCCCCGCGGTACTTGGCCCCGGCAATGAGAGCGCCCATGTCCAGAGCAATGACTCGCCGGTTTTTCAGAGACTCCGGCACATCTCCCCGGTTGATGCGCTGGGCTAGGCCCTCCACAATGGCTGTTTTCCCCACGCCGGGTTCGCCGATGAGGACGGGGTTGTTTTTGGTGCGGCGGGAGAGCACCTGAATGACGCGGCGGATCTCGTCATCTCGCCCGATCACCGGGTCCAGCTTCCCTTCGCGGGCCGCCTGGGTGAGATCGCGGCCATAGCGCTCCAGGGCTTCGTAGCGGGATTCGGGGTTTTTGTCGGTGACCCGCTGTTTGCCTCGCACCTCTTTGATGACCGGTTTGAGGCGCTCTACCGTCAGGCCCAGGGGTGCCAAGACCCGCTTGCCCACCCGCTCATCTTGCAGGGATCCCAAAAACAAGTGCTCCACCGAGATGAAATCATCGCCGTACTCTTTGCGAAACTCCTCGGCCCGATCCAGGGTGGTTTCCAGGCCGCGACCCAAGTAGAGCTGATCCACCCGCGCCAACTTGGGCTGCTGGTTGATGAAGCTTTCCACTTTATCCCGCACCAGCCTCGGATCGATACCTGCCCGTTGCAGGAGGGTTTGGGTGAGCCCCCCCTCTTGATCCAGAAGGGAGATCAGCAAATGCTCGGTTTCCAACTGTTGCTGCTGGTGCCGCCGGGCCACATCTTGGGATTGGACAATGGCGCTCCAAGCTTTTTCGGTAAATTGATTGGGATTGGTGGGCTGCATAGGAGTTCGGCAGAGCTTTGCTACTCAGTATAGGAAGGCAATACAGACACAGGGAGCACCCTGGACTCTTTCGGGGCAGTAGAGCTGGGTGCCGGAAGCTCCGGTAGGATCTTCCTGATCTAGGTATCGCCTATTTTGCCAGAGCCAGAGTTCGCAACAACCGTCCTCTCCAGCTGCGATCCATGGAGGGATCCCCGCCTTATTCTTCTTCGTAGGGACGGCCTTCCCCGATTACCGCCAGGTCAATTTGTTGGCGGTAGTAATCCACGTTCTTAATCTGCACCTCCACCCGATCCCCCAGGCGGAACTGGCGTCGGCTCTTGCGTCCCACCAGCGCCTGCTGACGGCTGCGGTACTCGTACCAATCGTTTTTCAGGGTGCTGACCCGCACCAAGCCTTCCGCCAAGATGGGATCCACCTGGACAAAAAAGCCGTAGTTCTGGACGCCGATGATCAGGCCGGGGAACACCTCTCCCAGGTGCTTTTGCATGAACTCAGAGCGCTTCAGGCCCATCAGCTCCCGCTCCGCCTGCTGCCGGATCCGGTACCCCTCCTGAATTTTGGGCAGTTGCGCCTGGAGAAACGCCTGCCATTCCTCCTGCACCTTGGGCGGCAACACCTGCCAGTCGATTTGGCCGTAGCCGCTGGGGCCGTGCAGATCCACCACGGTTTTGGAGCGAGAGCTGCGGCGCTCGCGTCCTTTGCTCAGGGCCAGGTGCAGGGCACGCAAATTGAGCAAGTCGGCATAGCGGCGCAAGGGGGCCGTAAAGGTGGCGTAGGGTTCTTTGAGGCCCAACCCAAAATGGCCGAGTTGCTCTTCCAGAGGCTGGAGACGATACTCGACCGGGGGCAAGGTGGCTAGCATCTGCGCCACCAAGGCCGGGCTCGCGCCAGAGGCCAACACATCGGGAGCGGTGATGCGGGCACAAATCCGCTGCCAGTCCGCCAGAGTTACGACAGCGGGATCTTGCAAATTCAGATCCAGCTTCATGGCATTGGCCAGGCGCAAAAAGCTCTGCAGGGCCTCGGCGGCAGGGGCAGGCTGCACGCGGGCCAAAGAAGGGATCCCCAACTGGCGCAAATGGTGGCCCAGGATTTGGTTGGCCAGCAGGAGAATTTCCGTCATCAGGGCATGGGCGCCGAGGCGATCGCTGATCAAGAGGGGGCCGTAGCCGCTTTCATCGGCAGAGTGGGGAGTGAGCAAATCCAACAGGGGCAGGTCAAATCCCCCCGCCTGGTGACGTTTGGCCCGCAGGATCTGGCTAAGGCGCAGCAGGTTTTGCAGCAGGGCCATCAACTCCGGCACTTCTTCGTCGGGGCCCAAGTCGGCGGTGGTGGCCAAAAGAGCCTGCACCTGACCATAGGACAGGTGAGCCCGCGATTGCACCAGGCTGGGGTAAATCTCGAAGTTTTGTACCACCCCTTCTGGGTCGAGGGTCACTAGCAGCGAATAGGCCAAGCGCTCCTGCTGTGGCAACAGAGCCAGGCGGTTGTGCACCTCCGGCGGAAAGAGAGGCAGCACCATCGTATCGAGGTAGACGGTGGCCGTCCGCTGCTGAGCCTCTTGCTCCAAGGGGTGGTCGGGATCCAGCCAATGGGCCACGTCAGCAATGTGGATCCCCAGCAGCCAGTGGTCATTCTCTTGCCGCTGCAAGGAAACAGCCACGTTGGGTTCCAAGCCGTGGGGATGCTGCAGATCCAAAGGCTCCAAAGTGATGCAAAACCAATCGCGCAGATCGCGGCGGCCCTTTTGGTCAGAGCGGCTGAGCTTTTTGGGCAGAGCTGCTGCTGCCTCCAACACTGGAGCGGGAAACTCCTGCGGTAGGTCGTACTTGCAACAGACCAAATCTGCATCGATGGAGGCCTCTGGGCCGTCGCCCAAAATTTTGCGAATGGTTCCGGTTGGGGGCAGATCCCCCAGCGGGTAGCGATTCACCTCCACATAGGCCACCCGCCCCTCTGCCAGCTCGACAGGGGATCCCTCCGTCAGGGCCAGCTCGAACAGCAGCCGGTCATCCAAGGGCACCACCCGAAAACCCTGTTCCGTCTGTTTGAGGCGACCCACCAGGGCAGAATTGGCCCGCTCCACAACGGCCACCACCTCTCCCTCAGGGCTGCGGCGACGGTTGCCATCTTTGGTGACCCGCGCCAACACCTGATCCCCATTCCAGGCGCCGCTGAGGTTGCTGCCGTGGATGTACACATCCTCTACCCCCGGCTCGTCCCGAATGGCGAAGCAAAAGCCTTTGCTGGAACAGCGCAAACGCCCCACCACCAAAGATTCGTCCGGCTTGCGCCGATAGCGAGGGGGATCCCCGGATCGTTCCAGAAACCCAGCCCGCACCAGGCCATCGAGGGCAATCTCCAGCATTTCCGGCGCTTCTGGATCGGCGGACTGCAAGAGGGCAAGAAGAGTATCTTTGTCGGTCAATTGCTCGGGAGGCTGAGAGAGAAAATGCTGAAAAATTCGAGAGAAGTCCATTTTGGGTATTGGCAAAAGAGGAGAGAAGAAGAGGGGTTAAGACATCGCAAGACCCAACCCATTGGCGTTAGTCACGCTGGCCGGTGACGATAAAAGCTACCCGCTGACCGATGTTGGTGCTGTGGTCGGCCAGACGCTCCAGGTAACGGATCGCCAGCAACATCAATAGAATAGGCTCGACCGATCCGCGAATGTCAGACTGCTGCGCCAACGTATTGTAAAGGTTAGTGTAATCTTCATCAACGGCGTCGTCTTCCCGCTTCAATTGTCGGCCCAGGTCGGCGTCCAATTCTGTCAGGGCCACCAGGCTGTGGCTGAGCATTTTCTGGCAACGCTGCATCATCACCTGAATACGACCCAGCTCCGGGGGCGGCGGGTACATGACCAAGCGCAGGGCCACTTCGGCCAAATCTTTGGCGTAGTCGCCAATCCGCTCCAGATCGCGTACCAGTTGCATCAGGGTACTGATCCAGCGCAGATCCCGCGCCACCGGGGAGCGCAAGGCAATCAAATTAATACAGTCTTTCTCGATTTGACGATAAAAACGGTCAATTTGCTTGTCTTGGGCGATCACCTGTTCGGCGGCGGCCAAGTTCTGTTCAAACAGGGCCTGCTGGGCCAAGACCACCGACTTTTCCACCAGCGCCCCCATGCGCAGCACGTCCTGCTGTACCCGTTTGATGTGAAGTTGCAGCTCGGCTTGCCCCATGGCTTTCTCCCATGAATGTGGGCAGGGGGGAAATGTCTGCAGTCGTTTTGGATTCAACAGAGCCAGTTGATCTCAATCATGGCAAACTTCGCCTGGAATAGGGGCAGGGAAGATGGCCAACTTGGGGGAAGATGAAAATAGCGGTTGCCCTTTGAGGGGGATTCGTCTGTCTGGAGTTCTCGGGTTGCTTTGTCATTGAGACGGTCTCATGGCTCTCCCCCCTATCGTTGTGTTGGACGATGATCCCACCGGATCCCAAACCGTTCACAGTTGCTTGCTCCTCACCCGCTGGGATCCGCAGACTTTGAAGCTGGGGTTGCAGGATAGCTCGCCAATTCGCTTTATCCTCACCAACACCCGATCCCTGCCGCCGGCCAAGGCCGAAGAGGTGACGCGGTCGGTCTGCCGGGCCCTCAAGCAGGCCATGGGGGAGCTGGGGTGGGAGCGGGCCCTTTTCGTCAGCCGCTCCGACTCGACGCTGCGGGGGCATTACCCCCTGGAAACGGATGTGATGGCAGCAGAGCTGGGGCCTTTTGATGCCCATTTTCTGGTGCCGGCCTTTTTTGAGGGAGGGCGCATCACCCGCAACAGTGTCCACTACCTACGGGTGGGGGAGCGCTGGGTGCCGGTGCATGAGACGGAGTTTGCTCGGGATGCGGTGTTTGGCTACCACCACAGCTATTTGCCCGCTTATGTACAGGAGAAAACACAGGGGCGGATCCGGGCTGACCAAGTGGAGCGATTTACCCTGGAGCAGATTCGCTCTGGCTGTTTGCCGCGGCTGCTGGCCTTGCAGGGGAATATCTGCTGTGTAGTGGATGGAGAAACTCAAGCGGATCTGGATCGGTTTGCCCAAGATGTTTTGGCGGCAGCCTCTCAAGGCAAACGCTTTTTGTTTCGCAGTGCCGCCAGCCTCCTGACGGCTCTGGCCCAGTTGCCGCCACAACCCGTTCCCCCGGAACAGATGGGGCAGTTTGTTCGCTCCTCTCAACCGGGGGTGGTGATCGTGGGATCCCATGTGCAAAAGTCCAGCCAGCAGTTGGCCCGCCTTCTGCAGGAGCCCGAAACCCAAGGCATCGAGGTGGAGGTGAGGCGACTATTGGATCCCGACGCGGAGCTGCTGCCAGGGATCCTGGCCCAAGTTCACAGCGCCTACGAGAAGGGTCTGACGCCGGTGGTCTACACCAGCCGAGAGGAACTGACTTTTGAAAAGGGCTCCGTGGAAATGCGCCTAGCTTTTGGGCAGAAGGTTTCCCGGTTGTTGATGGGTGTGGTGCAGGGGCTGCCAGAAGGGATCGGCTATCTCATCAGCAAGGGCGGCATCACCTCCAACGACACCCTCAGCGTTGGCCTCAACTTGCCGGCGGTGCGTCTGCTGGGGCAAATTTACCCAGGGATCTCGATGGTGATCACCCCGTCCGATCATCCCCGCTTTCCCAACCTGCCGGTGGTGTTGTTTCCGGGCAATGTCGGCGAGGCGGATACGCTGCTTTTGCTCCACCGTCGCCTCAAAAGTCGGGGCTTGATTTAGGGTGAAGAGGATGGTCTTGTGGGTTCCTGATACATTTACGCTGAACACTGCTGAACATCACTGTTCAACTATGCAGCGATAGCATTCTGTTTGTTTCCATTCGCGTTAGCGGGACGGAGTCCAAACAGAATGGCGGTATCCCGCAAAGCTTTGAGTAGAATACCCAAAGCGCAGTTTCCGTGTCGTCTTACTACCAATTTTCTGCTTTGCTTTGGCTACCATGTTGGCAGACTCGAAAGTAAACAGAAAGATCAACTGGTAGTAATCCGTACTGAACATATTATACATTATTTTCAGTATAGTTGAGCTTATTATTGACTAGAGTCATGCTCCTGCCGATGGCTGAAGTTGTCCCCCCGCCGGAAGCCTTGCCCGCCTCGGATGCCTGGTGGGGATCCCTGCGGCAGAGGCGGAGGGAGTTACCGCCGACAGTCGTGCAGCAGGCTTCCCAGAGCTTGGGCAGCTGGGAGGTGGATGTTGTCATTGCCGGTGGCACCCTGGGGATCTTCTTGGCAGCGGCTTTGGCCAAGCGGGGCTGGCGGGTGATCCTGCTGGAGCGCGGGATCCTACGGGGGCGGGAGCAGGAGTGGAACACCTCACACCAGGAGCTGCAGGTGTTGTTAGAGCTGGAGCTGCTTACCCCGCCCGAGTGGGAGGCAGTCCAGGTTACCCACTACCCGAGGGGGCGGATTGGCTTTGGGGATGGCCCCAGTTGGTGGGTGGAAGGGGTGCTGAATGTGGGGGTGGATCCAGTCAGCCTCCTGGAGTTCCTCAAGCAGCATTTCCTGGCCTGGGGGGGCCAAGTGTGGGAGCAGACTGCCTTTCAAAGTGCCACCGTTCACCCCGATGGGATCTGCCTCCAGACCACCAAGGGACAGATCCGTGCTCAACTGCTGGTGGATGCCATGGGGCACCGCTCGCCCATCGCGGCCCAGGCTCGCCAAGGGCAGCCGCCAGATAGCGTCTGTCTGGTGGTGGGATCCTGTGCCCAAGGGCTGCCAGACCAACCCAGCGGGGATCTCTTCTACAGCTTTACCCCGGCCCAGAATGGCTACCAGCCCTTTTGGGAAGCCTTCCCCGCCCGCGATGGGCGCACCACCTATCTTTTTACCTACTGCGACCGGGATCCCCGGCGGCCTAGTCTAGAGCAGCTCTGGCGGGATTACTGCCGGCTGCTGCCAGCCTACCAGGGGGTGGAGCTGGCCCAGATCCGCTGGGTGCGCAAGCTATGTGGCGTTTTCCCCGCCTACCGCCGCAGCCCGCTGCAACTGCCCTGGGATCGCCTATTGGCGGTGGGGGATAGCAGTGGCAGCCAGTCGCCTCTAAGCTTTGGCGGCTTTGGCGCCATGTTGCGCCACCTGGATCGCCTACAGCAGGGGATCCACGAGGCCCTGGCGCAACGGCAGTTGAACCAGGCAGCCCTGGCCCTGCTGCAACCCTACCAGCCCAACTTGGCCGTGACCTGGCTATTTCAGAAGGCCATGATTCCCCCTCTGCAGAACAAAAGTTGGGATCCCAATAGCATTAACCGCCTGTTGAGCAGGGTGTTTGCGGCCATGGTTGCCGCTGGCCCCCAGGTGGTGCAGCCCTTTTTGCAGGATGTGGTGCAGTTTGGCGGCTTGGCCCAGGCCCTGTGGGGGGTGACGCGTCGGGATCCCAGCTTGGTAGCCAGACTTTTGCCTCGGTTGGGGTTGCCGGAGCTGGTGGCATGGGCGGGCCACTTTGGCGCCCTTGGCCTCTACGAGCTGCTGCAAAGGCTAACAGATCGCCCGGAGCCGGAAACCAACCCCCAGGACTACTTCTGGAAGCGGCGCCGCGAGGCTTGGCGCTACGGCTGCGGTCAAGATTACAAGTTATTTCCATAGTGATTCTGTAGATATTCTATCTGAAAATAGGGGCTTTGAACGAGCTTGAGACGTTCCCCTGACAATCTGCACCGCCGAGGCCCTAACTCGCAGTTTTTATCTCATTAGGAAGAGGAAAGTTGAGAGCCAAGGAGCGGTTGCACTACTGTAATTCAACATAGCTGCAATCAAGACACTCAAGAGATATCGAAACATTGTCAATGTGATCAAGCTCACCATTACGTTTCATGACGTTTGATATCCATAGTGGAAGAGTTGGGAATTCTTTATCCATCCACTCGTCAGTGTAGGAGTTAGCCATGGTTATTCTCGACTACAGCGATACAGACAGTGGCTTCTGGGCTTCGACTCCTCAGGGTTTGGTGGAGGTGATCAAGTTTCAGAATCACTTCTACGCCCTTCGGCAAGTGTACAAACGCGCCCAAGACGCGATATCTGCCTGTCGCGCCGACATTGAAAGGGGATTTCTTAGCATTGTGGTGCAGTTTGAGAATCACGCGGAAGTGTGGGCTCAACTGTCGCCGGGCGTACCCGTGCAGTCCCAACCAGAGGCTGCTCCTACGGGCAACCCTGCCAAGCCCAAGCTGACCTATCGCGGCCAACCGGTGAGCAAACCTTCCCGAAATCCCAGCCTCGCCCGCAGGCCCTTGCCTGACTCCCTCTATTTCCGCGGCGCGAAGATCGGCTAGACCGTTTCCGTTTGCCAGGTCTGGAGCGGTCGAGATTTCCCTTCTGGCCGCAGCCATCTGCGTTAGCGGTGCAAAGCACCATAGAGGCCCACCCCATAGCCCAGTACCTCAACCGGATCCCCTTGGCTTTCTGCTGGCAGTTGGGATCCCTTTCCCAACCACTGGGTCTCATGGCTGTCCAAAAGTTTTTCCCAGGTGCCGCTGGGCCATTGGGTATAGGTGACTGGCTGATCGGGGCTGAAATTGAAAAGGGCAAGCAAAGCCTGGGATCCCTGGCGGCGGTGCAGAGCTAGGCCAGAGTTGGAAAAGAGCTCCACTTCCACCCCGTCCCGCTCCAAGTGCTGGAGAGCCGGTTGGGTTTTGCGCAGCCGGATCAGGGCCTGGTACCACTTCCAGAGAACCTGGTGGTGACCGGCCTTTTTCAAGTCCCAATTCAGCTTGGAGCGCAGGAAAGTCTCTTCAGCTTGGGGATCCGGCGGCTCTCCCTGCCAGGCAAAGGCGCTGAACTCGCGGCGGCGTCCCTGTCGTACCGCTTCCACCAGGTCGGGATCCCCGTGGCTGACAAAATACAGAAATGGCGCCACTTCCCCATACTCTTCCCCCATAAATAGCAGCGGCAGCATGGGAGCTAGCAGCAGGGCAGCGGCAGCCAATTTGAGGCCCTCGAAAGAGGTGAGCTGGCTAAGGCGCTCTCCCAGCCTGCGGTTGCCCACCTGGTCGTGGTTTTGAATGCAGACAACAAATTGGGATCCCGGTCGCCCAACAGCGGAGTTGCCGTGACGCCTGGCGCGGTAGCAGGAGTACTGGCCAGAATAAACGTAGCTCTCCCGGTAAGCCTTGGCCAGGTGCTCCAATTCGCCAAAGTCCTGGTAGTAGCCTGTCTTTTCCCCGGTAAGCAGGGTGTGAAGTGAGTGGTGGAAGTCATCGCACCACTGGGCATCTAGCCCGTAGCCCCCTTGCTCTCGGGGGGTGATGAGGCGGACATCGTTGAGGTCGCTTTCGGCAATGAGAACCCTGGGCCGGCCAGTGCGAGCTTCTAGGGCATCCACCTGCTCTGCCAATTCCTGCAAGAAGGGGTAGGCGCTGAAGTCGTAGATGGCATGCACCGCGTCCAGCCGCAGCCCATCGAGATGAAACTCCTCCAGCCAGTACTCGGCGTTTTGTAGGAAAAACTCTCGCACGCCGTCAGAATAGCGGTCGTCGAAGTTGAGGGCATCCCCCCAAGGGGTGTGGTACTTGTCGGTGAAGTAGGGGCCAAAATCCCGCAGGTAGTTCCCCTCCGGCCCCAGGTGGTTGTAGACCACGTCCAAGATGACGGCCAAGCCCAGTTGGTGGCAGGCGTTCACCAGGGCTTTCAGATCTTCAGCTCCCCCATAGGCGGTCTGCACCGCGTAGGGATAAACACCGTCGTAGCCCCAGTTGCGTCCCCCCGGGCATTGGGCCACCGGCATCAGCTCCAGCACATTCACCCCCAACTCTACCAATTCCGGCAGGCGAGGGATCAGGGCGGCAAAGGTGCCCTCAGGGGTAAAGGTGCCCACATGCAGCTCGTAGAGGATCCACTGAGACAGGGGGATCCCCTTCCACCCCTGATCCTGCCAGTCGAAGTGGGGATCCACCACCCGCGAAGGGCCGTGGACGCCGTAGGGCTGGCAGCGGGAAGCGGGATCCGGCCGCTCCACTACCCCTGCTGAGGTGTGCAGGCGGTAGAGGTAGTCCACTGGCCCAGGTGGGATCCCGTCCACCTCCCCCTGCCAATAGCCCTGCTCATCCCGCACTAGAGTAAAGCAACGTTGGACAGGGCTGAGCAGCTTCAGCTCCACCCGTTCAAGCAGAGGCGCCCATACGGAAAAACGATAGCGACCTTGGCCCAGGGGATAGGCCCCAATTCGCCCGATCTCTGCGTGTTGCAAGGGAGTGGAGAAAAGGTGTGGCACGAAACTCACCCGGAAAACCCGGCTTCTACTATAGCGGGGCTTGATCCCAAGAGTCCTCAGAGTGGGTTCTCGGCTCCTCCCTCTGCCATAGTGGAATGGGTCTCCAGCGATTAGGTCTTATGCTCAACTATCCCCCCAGCTATCCCGATCCCACTGTTGTGGACATCTACCACGGGCAGGCGGTACCGGATCCCTACCGCTGGCTGGAGGATCTGGATTCGGAGCAGACGCGGGCCTGGATTGAGGCGCAAAACCACCTTACCTTTAACTACTTGCAGCAGATCCCAGCCCGGCAGCGGATCCGAGAACGCCTGACCCAGCTCTGGAACTATGAAAAATACAGCCAGCCCTTCAAAGAAGGGGGCCGCTACTTCTACTTCAAAAACGACGGCCTGCAAAACCAGAGCGTTCTCTACACCCAAGAAAGTCTAGAGGGCCAGGCGCGGGTTTTGCTGGATCCCAACACCTTCTCGGAAGACGGCACGGTGGCTCTAGCGGGCATTGCCATCAGCCGCGCTCGCGACAGCGGTGCGGAGCACGCTGGACGGTATCTAGCCTATGGCCTCTCCTGCTCCGGCTCCGATTGGCAAGAGTGGAAGGTGCGGGACATCGAGACCGGCGAGGATTTGCCGGATCACCTGCGCTGGATTAAGTTCTCGGGAGTAAGCTGGACCCTGGACGGGCAGGGATTTTTCTACAGCCGCTACGACGAACCAGCCCCGGGCAGCGAATACGAAAGCGCCAACTACTTCCAGAAGCTCTACTACCACCGCCTGGGCACCCCCCAGTCAGAAGATGTTTTGGTCTATCACCGCCCCGACCAAAAAGAGTGGGGCTTTGCCGGCGGGGTTACTGAAGATGGGAATTACCTCATCATCTCCGTCTGGCGGGGCACGGATCCCAAAAACCTCATCTTCTACAAAGACTTGCGGGATCCCCAGTCTCCTGTAGTAGAGCTCATCCGCGAGTTTGAGGCCGAATACAGCTTCGTGGGCAACGACGGATCCCGCTTTTGGCTGTTGACGGACTGCCAAGCTCCTCGGCGGCGACTGGTGGCCATCGACTTGGAGCAGCCTGACCGGGTGCAGGAGGTGATCCCTGAGGCGGAGGAGACCCTGCAGGGGGTTAGCTTGATCAACAATCAGTTTGTGGCCTTCTACCTCAAAGACGCCCACACCCAGATCAAGACCTTTGCTTTAGACGGCACCTACCTAGGAGAAATCCCGCTGCCCGGGCTGGGATCTGCCAGCGGCTTTGGCGGCAAGCGCTACGACACCGAGACCTTCTACACCTTTACCAGCTTCACTACCCCGCCCACCATCTACCGCTACGATTTCACCAGCGGCACCAGCACCCTGTTCCGTCAGCCCCAGGTGGATTTCAATCCCCAGGCCTACGAGGTGCAGCAGGTGTTCTACACCAGCAAAGATGGCACCCGCATCCCCATGTTTCTTGTCCACCGCCGCGGCCTGGCTCGGACAGGGGATCACCCCACTCTGCTGTATGGCTACGGCGGCTTTGGCATCTCTCTTACCCCCAGCTTTTCAGTGGGTCTGGTGGCCTGGCTGGAAATGGGAGGGGTTTACGCCCAGCCCAATTTGCGCGGCGGCGGCGAGTACGGAGAAGAGTGGCACCAGGCGGGCACCAAGCTCAACAAGCAAAAGGTGTTCGACGACTTTATTGCCGCTGCCGAGTGGCTGATAGCCCATGGCTACACCAACCCCGCCAAGTTGGCCATCTCCGGCGGCAGCAACGGCGGCCTGCTGGTGGGGGCCTGCCTGGTTCAGAGGCCGGAGCTGTTTGCAGCGGCCCTGCCGGCAGTGGGGGTGTTCGACATGCTGCGCTTTCATAAGTTCACCATCGGCTGGGCCTGGATCTCCGAGTACGGATCCCCGGAGAACCCGGAGGAATTCAAGGCCCTCTACGCCTATTCCCCTCTGCACAACCTCAAGCCCGGCACTGCCTATCCCGCCACCCTGATCACCACCGCAGATCACGACGACCGGGTGGTGCCCGCCCACAGCTTCAAGTTTGCCGCTGCCCTGCAGGCAGCCCAGGGGGGATCCCAGCCCATCCTCATCCGCATCGACACCAAGGCAGGGCACGGGGCCGGCAAGCCCACCAGCAAGCTGATTGAGGAAGCTGCCGACCGCTGGGCCTTTTTGGTGCAGGTGCTAGGGATCCCCTGGGACGGAACGGGAAGTTAGCGAGCTCTAGGACCCAGGCCCACCCGACCGGCATAAACTGCCGCTTCCCCCAGCTCGTCTTCGATGCGCAGCAGTTGGTTGTACTTGGCAATGCGCTCGCTGCGGCAGAGGGATCCGGTTTTGATCTGCCCGGCACGGGTGGCCACCGCCAAGTCGGCAATGGTGGTGTCTTCCGTCTCGCCAGAGCGGTGGCTGATGATGGTGCGAAAGCCGGCTTGAACTGCCAATTGGATGGCCGAGACGGTCTCCGTCAGGGTGCCGATTTGGTTGGGCTTGATCAAAATGGCGTTGGCGGCGGCGCTGTCGATACCCTTTTGCAGGCGGGTCAGGTTGGTTACAAACAGGTCATCTCCCACCAGCTGTACCCGGGATCCCAGTTGAGCGGTCATGGCTTGCCAACCGGCCCAGTCTTCTTCCGCTAGCCCATCTTCAATGGAAAGGATGGGATAGTTGGCCAGCAGTTGCTGGTAGTAAGCCACCATATCAGCCGCGCTGTGGGCTTTGCCCTCAAAGTGATATTGCCCATCCTGCAGCAGCTCGTTGGCGGCCACATCCAAGGCCAAGGCGATATCTGCTCCCGGTTTGTAGCCTGCCTGTTCAATAGCCGTCATCAGCAGATCCAAAGCCGCCGCATTGGAGTCGAGATCAGGAGCAAACCCCCCTTCATCCCCCACACCGGTGGACAGCCCCTTCTGCTGCAGCACTTGTTTTAGTACCGCAAACACCTCAGCCCCGTAGCGCAGCGCCTCGCGAAAGCTGGCCGCTCCAATGGGCACAAGCATAAATTCTTGAATATCGACGTTGTTGTCGGCGTGGGCGCCGCCGTTGAGCACGTTCATCAGCGGCACCGGCAGCAGGTTGGCAAAGGGCCCCCCCAGGTATTTGTAAAGAGGCAAGCCCACTGCTTCCGCAGCCGCTTTGGCTGTCGCCAGAGAAACTGCCAAAATAGCGTTGGCCCCCAGGCGGGACTTGTTGGGGGTGCCGTCCAGGTCGATCAGCAACTGGTCAATACGGGCTTGGTTGAGGGCATCTTCTCCCTGCAGCTCCGACTGGATGGGGCCAAGGATGTTTTCCACCGCCCTCAGCACACCCTTACCGCCGTAGCGTTTGGGATCCCCGTCCCGCAGCTCATGGGCCTCAAAGGTACCGGTCGAAGCGCCGCTGGGAACCTGCGCCAAGCCCGTTGCTCCATTGGCTAGACCCACCAGGGCTTCTAGGGTGGGACGCCCTCGCGAGTCGAGGATCTCATGGGCGGTAATCCACTCGATGGCTGTTTCCACAGTTACACCTCAGCAATTGGCTAGACAGCTCTGGCCAAAGCCAGATCCCCCCATAGACTAGTGGATTCTTGCCCGCGATCCGGTCAGCTTCCAGAAAACTTTAAGTCTGTCCTTCGGGCACAGAGATTCTTCAAGGCTGCAGCAGTAGATTGAACATAGGCCGGCCAGAGCTTCAACCAACCATCGAGCGGGGTTTGCCTGGGCAGGGTGCTACTCAGGAGGTGTTCTCCTCTTCCTTCTAGGCAAAGCGATGGCTCAGCCGCATCGGGTCGTGTACGGTGATCTTCTTCTTGTGAATGGAGATGTACTTCTTCTTGCGCAGCTCTCCCAACAGGCGGGTGATGGTGACGCGGGTTGAGCCAATGGCCTCGGCAATGGCCTGGTGAGACAGCTTGAGATCGATGGTGACCCCATCTGGGCCAGGCACCCCGAAATCGCGACAGAGAATCAACAAAAAGCTGACCAGACGGGATCCCATGTCGCGATGAGCCAGTGTCTCGATCATCATCTCCGTTTGCAAGATACGAGACGACAGGCTTTTAACCAGCAACATGGCCAGTTCGGCGTTCTCCTGCAAGGATTTTTCCACCTGCTCGATCGGTAGAGAGAGTAACTCGGTAGGTGTAAAAGCCACCGAGTGATAAAAGCGGTCGGAGCGCTGTCCCGTGATAAAGGAGAGCACGCCGAAGATGCTGTTTTCCCGCAGGAGGGCAACGGTGATTTCCTCTCCCATTTCGTAGACCCGCGAGAGCTTAACGGCTCCCTTTACCAAAAAGTAAACCCGCTCCGCCGGATCCCCTGGAAAAAAAATGGTCTTCCCGCGCTCGAACGTTTCGATAACCGGAGGATGGTGAGGGCCTCCCAATTGCTTGAAGGCTGTGATCAGAGATTTTTCCGCTACGGCCACCGCCATACTCATCAACCTTTTAAGGTCAGTTTGTACCTAAGATCAACCTATTAAGATCAATCTAGAAGCATTAGGCTAGGTTGCAACCCCTTGACTTCAGAATCGATGATGATACCAAGATTTACCCTAAAGTAGAAGGTTCTGCCCAGGCATCTTTGTAGCACGTGCTACATTTTTGAGTCTCGTTTTTGCCCCAGAAAGGGATCCCCAACCGAAAGCAGGGGTTAGGATAAGAGCCATTGTCGCTGGGGGTTGCGTCGGCCCTTGGCGGTAGAAAGTGGAGTGGGTTGGAACATTCTATCTATCTATCTATGGGGATCCCAGAGGTTATCGTTGCTGCACCTTCTCAACTGAGCCGCCAGCATTTCACAGTGCGGATGCCGGATCCGGCCAATCACCTGCTGGAGGTGGAACTGCAGATCCAAGAGGTGGATCCAGAGGTGCCTTTGCGGCTGCGACTGCCGGTGTGGACGCCGGGATCCTACTTGGTGCGGGAGTATGCCCGTCACGTGCAGGAGTTCCAGGCGGCAACTGAGCAAGGGATCCCTTTGGCCTGGCGGAAGGTGGATAAGAATACCTGGCAAATCGATCCGCCGGGCTGTTCTGCCGTGAAGGTGTGCTATCGGGTCTATGCCTATGAGCTGACGGTGCGCACGAACCATCTGGATTTGACCCACGCCTATTTCAACGGAGCAGCGCTCTTCCTCTACGTGCCCGGTCGCGAGCGGGAACCTTACACTTTGACGGTGATCCCCCCCAAGCCCGATTGGCGCATCGCCACCAGTTTGCGGCCCTTGACCTCTCCTTCTGAGGATCCCGCTTCCGGCCAGTCTTTTGTGGCAGAGGACTATGACGAGCTGGTGGATAGCCCGGTGGAGGTGGGTCCACATCGAGTGCAATCGTTTGAGGTGGAAGGGATCCCGCATTACCTTGTGGTTTGGGGGGCGGGCACTCTGGATGTGGAGCGGGCTGTCGCTGATGCTAAGGCGATTGTCGAAACCACAGCCGCATTTTTTGGTGGGCTACCCTATGACCGTTACTGGTTTATCGTGCATTTGTCGCCGGGAGGATTTGGTGGCCTTGAGCACAAGTACAGCACCACCCTTCTTTACTCTGGGCTGGAGCTGCATCAGCCGGAGTCCTATCGGCGCTTTTTGTCTTTGCTGGCCCACGAGTTGTTTCATGCCTGGAATGTCAAGCGTCTGCGTCCTCTGGCATTGGAAAAGATCGATTACAACCAGGAAAATTATCTGGAATGTCTGTGGTTTTGTGAGGGGGCGACCAGCTATTACGAAAATGTCATCTTGTTGAGGGCAGGGATCCTCAGTGCCGGCGATTTCTTGAAGATTCTTTCCGAACAGATTGGTCGCTTGCAGCGTACTCCGGGCCGGGCCGTGCAATCGCTGCGGGAGTCCAGCTTCGATACCTGGATCAAACTCTACCGCCCCCACGAAAACACCCTCAACAGCCAGGTTTCTTATTACTTAAAAGGGGCTTTGGTCTGTTGGCTGCTGGATCTGCACATCCGTCACCTTTCCGGCGGTCAGGGATCCCTGGATACGGCTTTGCAGGATCTGTGGCAGCGCTTTGGTCGGTCAGAGAAGGGCTACAGCGACCAAGACTTGCGGGAGGCGTTTGAGCGGGCAGCCGGTGCCGATCTTGGCCGGTTTTTCGCAGCCTATGTGGAAGGCACGGAAGAGCTAGACTACAACACTTACCTACACCCCTTTGGCCTCACCCTCAAAGCCCAATTCAGCCGCCCCAACCCCAGCCCTTACTTGGGCCTCAATTTCAACGGCGAGGGCAATCGCATCAGCGCAGTAGAGATGGGATCCCCGGCGCAAAAAGCGGGCATCTGGGCCGGCGATGAGCTGGTGGCCCTGGATGGGTTCAGGGTGAGCGCCGCCAACCTGACAGAACGCTTGACGGCCTATCAGCCCCACCAGATCATTTGTTTGAGCGTTTTTCAAGCCGATCAGTTGAAACATTTCTGGATCCCGTTGGATCCCCCTCGGCCCGATGTCTACACGTTGGAGGTGTTGCCTGAACTGACTCCTGCTCAAGAAGCTCTTCAGCAAGGCTGGCTGGGATCCCTTGTCGGCGCCCAGCTTCGGTCAGAGGCAGGTCCCCATCTGCTTGAAAATTCACCTATCTCCTCCTATCATGTTGAGGCAAGCAGGTAATCCAGTTAACTGGAAAGAAAAGTAACAGCAGCAGAGGACAGGAGTATCTGATGGACTTAGTTTTGGTTTTATTGATTGGGGCAGCTGTTGGTTTCTCGGTAGGCATTTACGTTGCTCGCCAGTATGGGGCCAGTCCTAAACTGGAAATCTGGAAACGAGAGATTATCAGAGATATATCTTCGCAGCTAAGCCAACGCAGCCAAGAACTCAACAACCCGGACAAAGCACTCATCAAGTTGAGCGAAGGATTGGTAGACAAGATTTCTCAAAAGTTACAGGAAAAGTTACAGGCCGTCCAAGCTACCCTTGAAGAGTTTAAATTTCGCCTTGCTGACAGCCAGCAAAGCTTGCTACAGGACTGGGGCAGAGACTTTCTACAAGCTATATCTGTAAAGTTGGCCGAACATGGCCAGCAACTGAACAATCAGCTAGCCATTCTGGAAAATCTAGTGGAAGAGGCCAAAGATATTTATCGGCAACTACGGGTTACTATTCAAAGTTCTCATGGATCCGAGATATGCCCAACTGCAAATCAGGACTCCCAGAATGAGCAGGTTACTCAGGTCATTGGTAAAGCACCAGATCCTGAGACACCAGACGAAGTACTAAGAGACAAGGATGGGACAGCTACTGTTGATATATCAAAGATAGAGTCGTTCTTAAACTCAAAAAACATAAAGATAAAAAGCATAGCTGCGGAAGAAAAAGAGGAAAAGCTAGATCAAATAGCCGCCTTTATGGGCAGCCGATACTCTTTTATCAAGAGATTTTATGGAATGGTTAAATCAAACATGAAGAGCGGCAGTTCTTTCTTCCTAAACCTTAGAGACGAACCTCCACAAGTAGTCAGTTCAACTTGCCAAGTTGCTAAGGAGTTACACGACATCGCATTTTTGGAAGAGTACAGATACTCTAAGGCGCCCAGATGCCTTTTGGTAGCGAGACCCAGTAGGTCGCCTCAGGCGCTGAATTTTCTGGCAGGGAACTGGCTGGAAAGATATGTTAGGGGCACGCTGATCCGCCTTGTTGCGGCTCACACCGAAAAGATCAGTTTCTCTTACGTCGCGAATGCCCAAGTTACTTTATCGAATAGAGCCGATTTTGAGATGGATCTTTTCTTCCATATCAATGATAAATTCTACTGGGTGGAATCGAGGACAGGTGGGTACCAAGATAAAATACAAAAATACTCCGGAATCGCTCATGAACTCGGTCTTCAGGGAAGCCAAGCTTTCATAGTTTTAACTGATGTTAGTCAAGATACAAGAAGTAGTCTATCTTCCCTCTATCACCTGTCAGTGATTGGCGTCGATGAGGTTGAGTCTACCTTTGATGGGATCCTGAAAAGCCATCTCTGAAAGTCTGAAAAAGTCCCCAAGAGCATCGGCTCAGGCCACAATCTTGACGGCTTGCTCCATACACCACCAGGGATCCTCCGCAAAAGCTGGCATGGGAGTGCTGCCTGCCTTGCCCAGAACGGCCAGCCTTACCTCTCGATCTAGACGGGATCCGGCCCCGTAGGGATCTTCTGAGGGAGGTTCCAGCCGTTGCCCCAGAGGGGGCATCACCATAATGCCTGGCTGCATGCTGGTGCTGCTGACCCAGATTTTGAAGCGATCCACCGCTACGTCTGTTCCTTCTGGCAGCTGCATCTGCAGCAGGTAGCGGGGGCCAGAGCCAATCAGCAGGCTCTCGTTGGGGCGTAAACGGGCAGGCAGATCTGGTTGATAGGGGTAAACCAAATCCACGCTGTACCGCCGCTCGTCAAAGACGGTGACATAAACATGCACTGGAGTGGGGGCTCTGTTTCTCAAGGCAATGGCCAGGTTGCGGCCTGCTTGGATTTGCACTTTCCCTTGGGGATCCCGCGGCAGGGGGCTCACTTCGGCAGGGGCAGAGCTGCTGGCCGGGGTTTCCAGTTGGAGAAATTCCACTTCCAAGATGCTGCTCAGCGCATCGCTGGCAGGTTGCAGGTTCAAAAGATTACCAAAAGCAGCCACGTGCTCCAACAGCCGCACCAGCTTGCGAGGCAGGGCCAGTAGCTTCTTCACCGGGATCCGGAAGGCCGCCAGAGCCACCTCTTCCCCCCGCCGGTAAAAGTGATAAGTGGCATCGGGCAACAGCTCTACCCGCAAGTCCGCTGCTTCCGGGTCTGTGTAGGTCAGAAGCGGTGAGGCCGGCAAGGCCGCCAGCAAATCGGCAACGGGCATTTGCACTTGACTGGGATCCGCACAGGTGAAAGCCACCCGCAACGGCTGGAATCGGATAGAGGACATGGGGAAAACCTGGAACGGAGTCTGCCGTATTCTCCTGCTCTGAGGTTGCCAGGCAAGCAAGCCAAGCTCTATATTACCTGCTCATTACCTGCTCAGTTCTCTCGACTGGGCTGTGGCCAAGTCAGCTCTCGGCCAACAGACTCCCAACAGGCCATAGCTCCGTAATCAAACTTAACACCAAAGGCAAATGGAACCATTGGGAAACTATCCCGGATCCCATCTGCAAATGATCTCTTAATGGTCTATTCTTGATCCTGTTGTCGGGTTTGTGGCTGGAGTGGAGCCCACCTCTCCTCTTTCTAGGCTGATCTACGGAGAACCATGTTTAGCAAAGCTTTTTCTTTTCAGAAGGTGTTTGCGCCAGCGCGTCGTCGGTTGCTTGTCCTGCTGTTGGCTGCGTTGATGGCTGGGTTTGGCTGGGGTCTGGCTCCAGTGTTTGCAGCTAGGGATATTCCTGCAGTGGCTCTGTCGCCAACTGAGTCTATTACCTTTACCGAAGCCCAGTTGGCCAAAGGGAAGAAGCTATTCAACACCGCATGCGCCCAGTGCCATGTGGGCGGCCAGACCTATCCCAACCCGGATGTGAGCTTGAAGCTTTCGGATCTGGAGGGGGCAACTCCCCCACGGGATAATGTGCTGGCGATTGTGGATTACATCAAGAATCCAGTCACCTATGACGGGGTGGAGTCTCTGTTGGAGTATCACCCCAACACCCAGCTCACCAGTGAGTATCCACGTCTGCGCAACCTCACCGACGAGGATCTGAAGCTGATTGCGGGCTACATTCTGGTGCAGGCCAAGACCGTTCCCGGCTGGGGTGGTACCAAGAACGAAAGCCACAGCGACCTATCAGCCTATCTCTAATGCCGCATCTGGATCAGAAGTTGCCTATGAGATGGCGGATCCCGTCTCGCCTCTGGGCCTGGGTCGGGATCCTAGCTTTGTTGTGGCTGGGGCTGGCCAGTCCGGTGGCTGCCCGCATTGATCCTTACGTGAACCAGTATTTGCGGGTGAGTGGCCCTGTGGAATTGCCTCTAGATGCCGCAGGGCATACCCTCACCTTTACCCCAGAGCAGCTCACGGACGGCAAAAATCGTTTTCAGTCCGCCTGTTTGAATTGTCATGTGGGCGGTGCCACTTTGCCGGCTCCCAACATTTCCCTCTCTTTGAAGGACTTGCGCGGTGCCACTCCACCCCGAGATACCCTTCAAGCCTTGATGGAGTACCAGCGGGATCCCCGCAGCTACGATGGCTCGGATTCCAGCTATGGATGCCGACCTGTACCCCCTTCCTGGATGGACGACGAAGCCCTGAGAAATCTGGCTGCCTTTATTCTCAGAGCGGCTCAGGTTGCCCCTGGCTGGGGATCCAACGATTTGATCGATGCCGGTTAGGGTGTAGCACAAAAGCCACCGTGCTAGGCCCGCCAAGGCGAGCTGCATAGCGGTACGGCAGGGCTTTAGACCCAATTCTTTGGTAAGGGCACCTTCTTTTCGCTTTTCAATGCGCTTCTGGCCGCGCGAACCCATCTTTGCCCAAGAGAAGCAGAGGAGAAGTAAACTACCCGGCTCCGACCGCTAAGCGGTACGGAGCGGGCTTTCAGTAGCCCTGAGCCTGTTCTGCTCTACCAGAGAACAAAACAAGCCCGGACCTCTAGGCCGGTTTACGGCAGCCCCCAAGAGCGCAATCACATTCGCACCATTCAAATCCGCATCCCCTTCCCATCCACAGTGCCCACACTTGAACGACTTGCCACTGCGGTAGGATTGCGCAGGATCGGGATGGATGTGTAAACACTTGTGACAGGTCTGCGACGTGTAAGCAGGCGGCACAAGAACCAGAGAAACCCCTGCAACCCTCGCCTTGTATTCCAGAAACTGACGTAGTTGGTAGAACGCCCAACTGTTGGCCCTGCGCCGCTCGGCTTTGCTGCGCGGCTGTTGATTGACTCTTTTCCGGATCCCTGTCAGGTCTTCCAGGGCGATAGCGCTGTTGGTAGCTTTTGCCCTAGAGACAATAGCTTTGGAGATGCGATGATTGACCCACGTTTGAAAGCGTCTCTCCTTGCCAGACAGCCGTTGCAACAGTTCTCTGCATCTGCGCCGCGAACTGCGGGTGCCCTTACTGGCTTTGCGTTGGAGTACCGCCCTCAACCGCGAGTGATGGTCTCGTACCTTGTTTAACTGCTGTCCATTCCAGTTCTTCCCCTCTGAGGTATGAGCGATATCTATCCTTCCCAAATCCACCCCGATCACCTTGTCGGTATCTTGTTGCTTGGGTGGTTTTTTCTCTACGCAAATCTGGATGTAGTAGGAGCCATCTTTGCGCTTGACCAGGGTGGCGGATTTGGGGTTGGAACCAGCCAGCATCCCACGCTGGTAGTTGCCAATGACCAGTTCAAAGCGTTCTCTCCCTTCCACCGTGGTCAGCGACACCGTCCAGTCTTTTTGACGGAACGAAAAGATGCGAGCGTCGTAGGTAACAAAGCCGCTCTTAAACTCCTTGACGGGACGCTTTTTCTGCTTAGCCACTTTGCGGGAACCCGCTACCCGTCTGCACACCTGTTGAGCCAAGTTACTGGACAAGCCAAACCGGGCTCGAATCTCGTAGTAGCAAAGGGATTGGAGTTTGACTGCGTTGACTACTTTTTCTGGTGTGTTTTGGTTGACCCAGTTCAATGCCTGTACAAAGGCATCCATCGTCGCGTCCAATTTGGCGGCTTGCGACGGGGACGCCTTGAGCTTACAGGATATGGTCAGGACTTGGCTCATGAGTTCATTGTACTTCATCAAAGCGCATTCCTCCCGACAGTGACCCTACGGGTACAGTGCGGGGCTCCTGCGATTTCTAGCTGAACTCCCCTCTCCCTCTGGGAGAAGGGTTTAGGGGTGAGGGTTGACGGCTTTCAAGATTGAAAAAGGCGGGAATAGAGCTGTTGGTGGACTTGACAATCGCGTTCTTGTAGGAGGGTGAAGCTGCCCAAAGCCGGCCAGCTGGGGGAGAGGTTTGGCCTTTCGGCCCGCTTCACAACCGGCAGGATCTCTTGGTGTACCACTGCCTCGATGGGCTCGTACAACTGAGCCAATAGGCTTTGCCCCTCGGTATGCCCCAAAGGTACCAGACGCACCGCTGCCGAGACCAGCCCAGTGAGGGAGGAGAACAAGAAGGCACGCAGGGTATCTTCCAACCCAATGCCCGCCTGAGCGCAGATCCAGCCAAACACCACGGAATGATGCAGTGGATCCCCCTCTGCCTTGGGGACAGAGATTCCCCAGGTGCGTTCTGCCAGTTGAGCTAGGCGTTTCCCCAAATCTAGGCTGGCTTGGCGCGGCTCTGCCGCCCAACGGGTTGCTTGCAGCTGTTGCTGCAGCTTCTCCACTCCCGACTCGGATCCCAATCGGGATAGACGATGGGCCAAGGCACAGGCTCTGCCCTCGGTGGGGGCTAAGCCCATGTGCAAAACCCCCAACAGGTACTGCTGCACCCCAGCCCGATCGCGAAGTTGACCCGCTTGAACGGCAGCTTCCAAGCCCCAGGAGTGGGAATAAGCCCCAATCGGCAGGGCAGAATCGGTGAGCTGTAGCAACAGATAGAAAGTGCCGCTGGATCCTGGAGAAGTAAGTTGGGAGGAGAGCTCACCACGCATCTTCACCAAGCCTTAGCGGGGGCGGATCAGGCCATAGCCGCCATGGTTGCGGACGTAGATAACGTTGATCTCGCCATTTTCGATATTGCGGAAAACGTAGAAGTCGTGATCCACCAGCTCCAACTGGTGCAACGCTTCCTGAACCGTCATGGGTGGCATGGCGAAGTATTTGGTGCGCACCACCTCTGCGGGTAACTCCGCTTGCCGTTCCGTATTTAGCGGATCGGTGACGGGCTGCTGGGCCACTGCCACGGAGGTTTTGGGGGTGTGGCGGACGCGGTGAATGCCGTTCCGTTCTTTGTATTTGCGCAACTTGCGGGCCAGCTTGTCGGCCACACGGTCGATGCTGGCATAGAGGTTTTCGCTGCTTTCTTCCGCCCGGATCACGGTGCCATTGGCGTAGACGGTCACTTCGGCAGATTGGCTGGCACTGATACGGGGGTTGCGGGCTACCGATAGATTGACATCAACCTCACTGGTGATCTGGGCAAAATGACTGACAGCACGCTCAATTTTTTCTTGAACGTAGCTGCGGATGGCGTCGGTAATCTCGACGTTTTTCCCTTGGATCACAAGCTTAGTCATGAGGACTCTCCCAGTCATGTCGGTTTATACCTGAGATAGCGCCTCATCCCCACCCGGGATCCCTCTAACTCTGGAAAGCGATCCCAGCTCACAGGCGACGTCAGCCCTTTAATTGGCAAAAATGGAGCCCTGTCATCAAGGGTGAGCAGATCGGCTTTGGGAGTGGCACTAACCTCTTGGGTTAAGTCTAGGTTAACATCTCGCTCAAGGATCTCTGCCAGAGGTTAAGAATAAATTTAGGCTCTCTTAATGTTTCAGAGATGTTGAATTCCAGATTTTCCCGAATCGCAGGAGCTCTGTAGAGAAGCGGGATCCCCGCCCTGCAAGACATGCACTTCTATTGGCTGTGTTGAGTGTCTTTGGGAAAGGTTTTTTAGAGTTTAAGTTGCAAGTTCCTCAGTCAAAAGCCAGATCTATCATCAAACCCATAGACAGATCTAGCCTGCTAAAAATCTTCCTGAGCTGGATTTTGAGTTGGTTAAACAATGTCTCTAACTCTGACCTGTTTTTGAGAGACTGAAGGTGGGCCGTATTGCCCATAAGCTCGGCAATCCAGATGCTTCAGCTTTCCTCCAGGGTATGTTGGTATTATCCTACAGCCTAGCAGCATCTTGATTGGATAGCCATTGACAGCAAAAATGAAGGGATATTGATATAAATTAAGCTTTTTATCGATTTTTTATCAATATGAGGCTTTCGACTTGAGAGATGGTGTTGTTGTCGGTATTAGCTTTGACAAGCCTGTTGTTCACTGTTCCATGCTGTAAGGTTTCTATCGGAGAGCTACATAAGTACATAAGAACTTGGAACTCGGTTCTGCCGCTGCAGTCACCTTGAGGAGCGGTGGGGAGAAGGCCAACTCTTTCCGGGGTGGCTGAAATGCTACCCTCGAAACCAGCTTGGTGTGCAAAAGGTGGGGCAGACTGGGTGGGCGGAGGGATCCCGTTGAAGGCGGCAGAGCTTTTAGACAGAGCAGAAGAGGCTCTACAGGAGCAGTTTCAGGCGGTGGAGAAGACCCTCAGAGAGAACCTGGCGCGGGTGCTGCGGGCCTTTCGCGACCAGCGGGTGGGATCCCATCACTTTGCCGGGGTGTCGGGGTATGGCCACGACGACCAGGGGCGGCAGGTTTTGGATCGGGTGTTTGCCCAGATCATGGGCTGTGAGGCAGCGGTGGTGCGGCTGCAGATGGTGTCTGGTACCCATGCCATTGCCTGTGCTTTGTTTGGGGTGCTGCGTCCGGGGGATGAGCTGCTGGCGATTACCGGCCCCCCTTACGACACCCTTGAAGAGGTCATCGGTCTGCGGGGTTCCGGGCGGGGATCCCTACGGGAGTTTGGCATCGGTTACCGCCAGTTGGATTTGCGGGAGGGAACTGTCGATTGGCAGGCCCTGAAAACCGCCCTCAGACCGCAAACCCGCTTGGTTCACATTCAGCGGTCCTGTGGCTACGATTGGCGGCCCAGCTTTTCCATTGCCCAGATTGCCGAGATGATCCAAATGGTCAAAGCGCAAAACCCCGAAGTTGTGGTTTTTGTGGACAATTGCTACGGCGAATTTGTGGAAACCCAGGAGCCAACCCATGTGGGCGCAGATCTGATTGCCGGATCCCTGATCAAAAATCCGGGGGGCACCCTCGTTCCCGCAGGGGGCTATGTGGCCGGGCGGGCAGAGCTGGTGGAGCAAGCCGCTTGTCGGTTAACGGCTCCGGGCATTGGTTCGGAGGGGGGGGCAACTCTAGATCTCAACCGCCTTCTGTTTCAAGGCTTGTTCTTGGCCCCGCAGATGGTGGCCGAAGCGGTGAAGATCGCCCATCTGGCGGCGCAGGTGTTTTCTGATCTGGGCTACCCGGTCTCGCCTCTGCCTCAAACTCCCCGCACCGATATCATCCAGGCCATTCAATTGGGATCCCCGCAAAAGCTGCAGGCTTTCTGCCAAGCGATTCAAAACAGTTCTCCTGTGGATTCCTACCTCACCCCAGTTCCGGAGGTGATGCCCGGTTATGCAGACCCGGTGGTGATGGCAGCAGGCACCTTTATTGCCGGGAGCAGCGCCGAGCTGTCTGCCGATGGGCCGATGCGGGATCCCTACACCGTCTACTTGCAGGGGGGAACCCATCTCTACCATGGGCGGCTGGCCCTAGAAGCCGTCTTGCAAGCTTGGGAAACCCTGTAGGCCAACAGTTTGCTCTCGGCTGAAACAGCAAGGAAGGGGCAAGCCAACAACCTCAAAACTCAGCACGAAGTTGGCAGAAGTTGTCGTCTCTGACCAACTTTTCGCTCAATCAATCAGGGGGTAGGATCAGTCTACAGTTGCCATTCTTTAGAAAGGGATCCCTTCCGATGTTGAGCTGGTATCGTTCTTGCGTGTCTCCTCGCCGTTGGGGATCCCGTTTGACTCTGGCTCTGGTGGCATTGGGGTTGGCCGGCGGCTGTCGGCTGCTGGATCGGGTGGGAGAGAGAGGCTTGCCGGTGGGATCTGCGCTGACCCGTTCTGCTCTGTGGAGAGGCAGCCAAACCGTGACGGGAGCGCTGGAGGTGGGAGATCAAGTCAGCCGCCAGTACGGCAGCTTTTGGGATGGGATCCCCGTCACCGCTGAGCCGGGACAAATTTTGATTGCGGCCCTAGAGAGCGAAGATTTTGATGCTTATCTGGAGCTGGTGGACGGTCAAGGGCGGGTGATTGGCTTTGACGATGACTCTGGCCTGGATGTGAATGCCCTGTTGGCAGTGCGTCTGCCGGAGGGAGGCACCTATACCCTGCGGGCCACCAGCTTTGAGCCCGAATCCACCGGCAACTACCGGCTCACCTATATCCTCACCCAGGTAGATTGGCAGGAAAGCCTATCGGGCCGTCTGCAGGAGGGATCCCTTCAGCATCCCGAGGATGGCAGTTGGATGGACGAATATCCCATTGCCGCCCGCGCCGGCCAGATCCTGATCGCTTCCATGACCAGCTCCGATTTCGATGCCTTTTTGCAGCTGCTGGATCCCAGTGGAGAAGTCAGGGCTTGGGATGATGACCAAGGGGGTGGAACCGATGCTCTGATGATTGCCTTTCTGCCCCGCACCGGCACTTATACCCTGCGGGCCAACACCCATAAGCCACGAGAAGAAGGAGCCTATAGGTTACAGTACGCCTTGCGCTAGCCCCTGCTCGCCCAGATTCCCTGTCTTACAGCTTGGATAAGGGGGCTTGTGAACCTTCTGATGCTGATGTCGAGATTTTGACAGGAATCATCGTTTTTTAACGCCTAATGTTGATTAATGTTGATATATGTCAGGAGTTGCCAGTTTACCTTCCTAAGATCCTCACAAAGCCAGAAGGGGCACTGCTTGCTGAGCTTTGTGGGAAAGCATAACATCTTATCCTAAGTTGTGACGGAGCTGAAATATTGTCCTCGGGGATGAGGTCTTTTTTCTAGAATCGAATCGATGGCCTAGACCATTCTTTTGCAGTTCAGCCCCTATCTCCACAAAATGGATGCCATGACTCCTGAAATGGTACGCCAGTTTTGGTCTTTGGTCAGCGAGATTGGCAGGCCAGATTGGCTCACAAAGCGTGACGATGACTTGGTGAACCTGCTTCTGAGCGCCTGTCAGAAAAAACACGCCCTCAGCAGTGTCGATGCCTCAATTCTCAATCGCTACATCAGCATTCGCTTGCCCTTGATTCGCGATATCCTCGTGGATTAAACCTAGAGAGGACAAGGTTTTCCCATCATGCTGGCCGCACAAATCACCTTGCTGGTCTACGGGGCACTGCTTTTGGTGGGCGGAGCAATCGGCTATAGCAAAGGCAAAAGCTCCAAGTCTCTCATCGGGGGGCTGGTTGGGGCTGCCCTCAGCGGAGTCAGCTATGGGCTGCTGGGGGTGGATCCCCGCTGGGGGCTGGGCTTGGGCCTGGGGACGACAGTGCTGGGATCTATCGTATTCGCCCTGCGCTACCGCAAAACCCGAACGTTAATGCCTGCCGGCTTGATGTTCATCCTCAGCTTGGGAGCAGCTGTCCTTCTGGGACTTAGCTTTGGAGCGGCCTAGGCGACTTCTGGTTGCGCCGGTGGGGTGAAGTTTGTTGAACATTCGATGTAGTCAATTTCGATGTAGTCAATTTTCAGCTCTCGGCCCGAGCGAATCTGATACATTTACGCTGAACACTGCTGAACATCACTGTTCAACTATGCAGCGATAGCATTCTGTTTGTTTCCAAACAGAATGGCGGTATCCCGCAAAGCTTTGAGTAGAATACCCAAAGCGCAGTTTCCGTGTCGTCTTACTACCAATTTTCTGCTTTGCTTTGGCTACCATGTTGGCAGACTCGAAAGTAAACAGAAAGATCAACTGGTAGTAATCCGTACTGAACATATTATACATTATTTTCAGTATAGTTGAGCTTATTATTGACTAGAGTCATGCTCTTCCATCGGGGATCCACAGTTGGGGCAAGCATAGCGCCGGCCTATTTCTGGCTTGTATTCTTGGCCCCAGGGATGGCAATAGGCAATGAGCGGCGTTTCCCGGATGACCAACTGGGATCCCTGTAGGAAAGTACCCTGGGTTTGTGCGGCATAGGCAAAGGTTAGGCTGGCCGGCTCTACACAGGTGAACTGTCCTACCACCAGGTGCACCCGAGCGATCTGAGGCTGTCCCGGCTGACTTTGCCACCAGTCACGTAGTGTTTGGATCAAGGCGCGGGTCATGTCGGTCTCGTGCATCTCTTACCTCCAGTCGCCGGCCATTTCTGGCGTCGCCTCCGGGTGGATGTAGGCGGGCTTCTCTCGGCGCGGCAGTTGCCCAGATACCACCAAATGGGCCAGCGTATCGCAAATAACTCGGGTGGCCATTAGAGCTGTGATATCGCTGATGTCGTAGGGGGGAGAGACTTCCACCACCTCTAGGCCGCAGATCGGCGCTTCCCGCACAATGCGCTTGAGCAAGTAGAGCGCTTCCCGCGGCAGCAGCCCACCCGGCTCTGGCCAGCCTGTACCGGGTACAAAGCCGGCATCGATGCAGTCGATATCGAAGCTGATGTACACACAATCGGTGCCGTCTAGGGCTTTTTCGAGGGCGAAATCGGCGGCTGCATCCAAGCCCATTTCGGTGATGTCGGTAACGGTGAGGATGTGGGTGGCCCGCTCCCGGCACACCTTCACCCCTTGCCGTGGCACTTGCCAGCCGCCAATGCCCAGTTGCACCAGGTTATGGGCCGGTGCGTTGCGGATGTTGGTGGCATGAAACCAAGGCTAAGCCTCGACTCATTGTTGCCAGCCGGATAGGGAAAGCCTCGCTTCTTTGGCCAAAGCCGCTTGGGCTTCGGTGGAAAAGCCGTTATTTGCGTTCGATTCGGTGGTCATGGCTGGGATCCCCCGTTAGGTGGTGTATTCGGCGTTGATGCGCACGTAATCGTAGCTGAGATCGCAGCCCCAGGCCACGCCCTGGCCGGATCCCTGATGGAGATCCACGGTGAAGGTCACCGGATCCCCTTTCAAGTACTCAGAGGCTGCCTTGCGATCGAAAGCCAGGGGCATTCCCGCCTGCATGAGCAGAAAATCCCCCAGACGAATATCCAACCGGCGGCTGTCAAAAGGGATCCCGGCTCGGCCGGCGGCGGCTGCCACCCGTCCCCAGTTGGGATCGTTGCCAAAAGCTGCCGCCTTCACCAAGGGAGAGCTGGCGATCACACGGGCCATATGCCGGGCTGCCCCATCATCCACAGCCCCACACACCCGAATTTCCAGCAGCTTGGTAGCTCCTTCCCCATCGCGGGCAATGGCCTTAGCCAGATGAATGCAAACTTGGTTGACCATCTCCGCCAAAGTCTGGGCAGCTTCTGTGCCGGCTTGCAGGGTTGGGATCCCACTTTGGCCGTTGGCCAGAGCCAAGAGCATGTCGTTGGTGCTGGTATCCCCATCCACCGTGATTTGGTTAAAGCTGAGGTCGGCAGCTTGCTTGAGGATCTGCTGCCACAGGCGGGGATCCACAGCCGCGTCACAGGTTAAAAAAGCCAGCATCGTGGCCAAGTTGGGGTGGATCATGCCGGATCCCTTGGCAATGCCCCCGACCCTGACGGTGTACCCGTCGATCTCAGCTTGCAGGGCAACGCTTTTGGTCACCAAGTCGGTGGTGATGATGGCGCGGGCGGCGCTCTCCCCCCCCTCTGGAGAGAGGCTGTCGATAAGGCCGGGCAGGGCTGCTTGGATTTTCGGCATTTCCAGTTGTCGCCCGATGACCCCTGTGGAGGCCGTGAGCACCTGATGGGCCGGGATCCCCAACCGTTCTCCCACCCAGAGGGCCAGTTGGGCATTGTTGCGCTCCCCTTCTTCGCCGGTACAGGCATTGGCTTGCCCGGCATTGCAGAGAATGGCCCGCACCGGCTGCTGCTGGGAAAGGATCCCTTGGTTGTAGGTGACACAGGCTGCTTTGACCTGATTGGTGGTGAAAACGCCTGCCCCAACCGCATCGCACTCGGAAACGATCAAAGCCAGATCCGCAGCTCCTGAGGGCTTGAGGCCAGCGGCCACTCCAGCGGCTCGAAATCCTCGCGGGGCTGTAACAGCACCTGCAACCGGTTTAAATGGGGATCCCATGTGTTCCTTGGCCAGGGGGTGGTCGGCAATATCATACCGGCTGGCTGCCCGGATTTGGACTATCGCAAGCTTTCGGTGAAAAACTCTCTAAGAACCGGTTCTGAGGGCAAGAGTTGTAGTTATGCCTACCAAGCAGAGGCGGCAGAGAGGGTTATTTTGAAAGTGTGCGCTTTCTATCACCCATCTTTTCCCCTTTTTAGATTGGGAAGGATACTCTTCTATCCTCTGCTCTGGGAACTGCCAGCCATGCCTGCCCCTGTCATCACCCTCAACCATGTCAGCAAGGTCTATTCCAATGGCACGGTGGCTTTGCAGGACATGAATATGACCATCCAAGAAGGGCAGTTTGTCAGCTTGGTGGGGCCATCCGGCTGTGGGAAAAGCACAGTGCTACGGTTGGTGGCAGGTCTGGGGCATCTGACCACAGGCTTTATCGAATGGGGGCAAAATCTTGAGAAGGATGCTCCCCAAGGGGAACCCAAGTTGGCCTTTGTGTTTCAGGAACCGGCCCTTATGCCTTGGGCAACGGTGATGGACAATGTGCGTCTGCCCTTGAAGTTGGCAGGTGAGCCCAAGCCAAAAGCCGATCGAGATGTCTTGGAAGCTCTACAACGGGTGGGCCTGCAGGGGTTTGAGCGCAGTTTTCCCCGCGAGCTATCGGGCGGCATGCGCATGCGGGTTTCCATTGCTCGCGCCCTGGTAACCAAGCCCCAAGTGTTGCTGATGGACGAGCCCTTCGGCGCTTTGGATGAAATCACCCGCAGCAAGTTGAACAGCGATCTGTTGGAGCTGTGGCAAGAAAAGCGCTGGACGGTGCTCTTCGTTACCCACAACATTTACGAGGCTGTCTACCTGTCCAACCGCGTGGTGGTGATGGCGGCTCGCCCAGGGCGAGTGGTAGCCGATATTCCCATCGATGCGCCCTATCCCCGCTCGGAAGACTTTCGCACCTCTTCCCTTTACAACAACTACTGCCGTGAAGTGTCGGCCCGTCTGCACGAGGCCATGCACGGCTCAGCTCAGGATCCTTATTTGCGCCCCCTCTCTGCTGGACGTTTGCGCTGATGGGATCCCTGGCTTAGCGGTGTTCTCTCTGTTGCGTAAGTCCCTTGATGCCCCAACCTCACGATATGTTCGACCTGTTTGTCCAGCTTCTCGAGCCATGGCGCCGTTGGCTGGGATCCCTTGTTGGCTTGGGGGAGAGCTGGCCTCTCCATTGGCCAGATTGGTCTCTGCCCAAGCTGACCGGCGCAGTTGGAGAAAAACTCGGATCCCAACCCACGGATGAGGCAGACATACCGAGTGCCGGCTCAGGGGTGCCTGCAAAGGGGTTGAATCTGGGCCGTTGGTTCAACCTGGAAGTGATTGCCCCCCTTATCGTCGGGATCCTCTTCTTGGTGGGCTGGGAAGTGGCGGTGCGGGTAACGGGAGTGCCCCACTACCTCTTGCCGGGGCCGATTTTGGTGGTGCAAACCCTCATCCGCGACTGGGGAACGCTTTTTCCTTCCCTGTTGATCACTGTGCAAATTACGGTGGTGGCCTTTTTGGCTGCCACAGTGTCGGGGCTTTTGGTCGCGATTGTGTTCACCCAGAGCAAGTGGATTGAGCGCAGCTTTTTCCCTTATGCGGTGATTTTACAGACGATGCCCATTGTCTCCATCGCCCCGCTGATCATCATTTGGCTGCGCAACAACACCTTTGCTGCGATGGTGGTGTGCGCCTGGATTGTGGCGTTTTTCCCGATTCTTTCCAACACCACTCTGGGGCTGAACAGCGTCGATCACAACCTGCTCAACCTGTTCCAACTGTACAAAGCCAACCGCTGGCAAACGTTGATCTACTTGCGGCTACCCAGTGCCATGCCCTATTTCATGGGGGGCCTGCGCATCAGCGGTGGCCTCTCTTTGATTGGGGCGGTGGTGGCGGAGTTTGTCGCTGGTACTGGCGGGCAGCGGGCCGGGATCGCCTACCAGATCTTGATCTCCAGCTTCAACCTGCAGGTGCCCCGCATGTTTGCGGCCTTGATCTTGGTTACCGGCTTGGGGATCCTGATCTTTATTTCCTTAAGTGCTCTATCCGACAGGGTGTTGGGCAAGTGGCATGAGAGCGCTGTGCGCCGAGAGAATTGAAAAGTTGAGCTTGTTAGAAATCTATAGTCTTTCAGGTTAGGGCAAGACGCCTGGTTTACTGAGAAAAGCCTTTTGGCCTGGCATATTCACCGTTTTAGGTGTGGGTACAGTGTCTTAGAATAATCACGACATCTAAAAGCAGGTAGAAGACGTCTTCTGGAAAAGCAGAGGAACCGCGCTGCGCTTGCTGTCAGCGGCTATCTCAGTCCTACTTGTGGGTTGCTATCGGAGGGGGATGAACTCGGTGCGGCCAATGATTTGCTGGCCTTGATCCGAAAGAGCATAGTTGATGAAGTCGGCCACCACAGGGCTGGTTCTTTGAGGTGCCACCAAAAACACATTCCGCGCCAAGGGGTAGCTGCCCCTCTGGATGGCCTCACGGGTGGGCATCTGGCCGTCGATGGGCACAATCCGCACCGTTTGCTGGTTCTGCACCTGATCGACGGTGCTGTAGGTGATGCCATCTTCTCCCAAAGCCCGCAGCAGCGGGGTGGTGACATCTTCTGTGGCGGTGGTGAAGTAGGGAGGGTTATCGGGAGCGAAGGGCAGCCCCAACAACACGAGTTCTTGGAAAACGCTGTAGGTGCCGCTCTGGGGGGCGCGATTGAGGACCCGAATCCGCCGATCCGGGCCGCCCACCTGGCTCCAATTGGTGATCCGACCCTGGAAGATATCGGCCAATTGCTGCAGCGTCAGTCCTCCTTTGTAGGGGTTGTTCACCCCCACCGCCACCGCCAGGGCATCTTTGGCCACCGGGATCGCCTGTAGACCCGCCTGCACTTCGCTGGCATTGAGGGGGCGGGAGCTAGCGGCCATCTGGATGCGACCTTCCATCAGGGCCTTCAGGCCAGCATTGGATCCATTGGGCTTGCCATCCGGGATCCCATAGGCGAGGGGAATGCCGGGGTTGCGCTGGGTGTAGCCTCCCTTCAGGGCCAAGACGAGCCGGATCATCGTGACGCTGCCATCCATCTGGAGCACTGCTGGGTTGGGCAGAGAAGTATCCAGATTAACGGCGTTGGCGGGCGGATTGGGCGCTTGAGCCTGAGGGGGGTTGGGCGCTGTTGGGGCTTGGGGCTGGGCGACCGGGATCCCTGCTTGGGTGGGAGTGGAGCGATTGAGCAGCGAGTCCAACAGGCCGGAACGATAGGCATACCAGCCGCCGCCTCCCAGTATCGCGAACAAAAGAATGTAAACGATTGGAGGTGGGCCGGAAGGTCGTGCAGTCATGGGATCCCCCCTAAAGAAAATTCACGATCCAGACTTTTGAGACTTCCCCCTCTGTTGTATCAGCTATCCGCGCAGATTGGGTGAGCAGCAGGTTAAGGTGCATCTATCCGCCCATGGCCGCCTCTCGTCCCACCTCGCGCAGCTCGATCACATCCGCACGGGGATCCGCCTGCACAACTTCCAACTCGATCCAAGCCCCCAGAGGAATCTGGCGTTCTAGGCGCACCGGCACCCGAAAGGCAATCTCATCCAGCATGGCCAACACCAAGTTTTCCTGCTCGCGCAGGTAGCCCAAGACCAGAGCCCGCCAAATTTGCCCCGGTCGCAGGCGCAGGTATTCGATGCTCCAATAGCGCTTGGATTTCCGCTCCACCTGGTTGGCCTCAGCGGTGCCCGGCTCAATCCCCAGCAGCAGCTGCTGCACATCCGCCTCCGTCAACGGCAAGGGATCCCCGCGCAAAAAGGCCTTGATCTGGTAGTGGGCCACCAAATCCAGGTAGCGCCGAATCGGGGAGGTAACCTGACAGTAGGCATCGAGACCCAGCCCCGTATGTCGCCCCGGCTGGGTGGCTACTTCCGCCCGCGATAGACAGCGCATGATGGCAAAAGACCGAACTGGCCCCTGGGGATACCTATCCAGCACTTCGGGAGGAGGTAAGTCGGGAGCCGGCTGCAGACGATAGGGCACCGGGATCCCATTTTGGCTGGCGAAGCGGGCCGCCACGTCGCCGGTGAGCACCATCATTTCCGCCACCATCTGCCGCGCAGGAGTATCCTCGATTACCCGGAGATGGGGGATCTCGTCGATGACCTTGATATCTTGCTCCGGCAGGCCGATCTGAATGGCCCCCTGAGCCATGCGCCACCCATAACGCCACTGGGCCGCCCGGGCAATAGCCGTCAGTTGGGCCTCTGCCCCCAACTCCAACATTTCATCGGCATCTTCGTAGGTGAGGCGGTAGGTCACTTTGATCTGGCTGAGGCAAATTTCGGAATCCCGGATCTGGCCGTCGGATCCCAGGAGGATGCCAAAGCTGAGGGCGGGCCGCACCTCTCCCTGCACCAAGCTCATCGGGCCGGTGGACAGCTCCGGCGGGAACATCGGGATCACCCGCTCCGGCAAATAGACGCTGGTGCCACGCTTGCGGGCTTCCAAATCAAGGGGATCCCCCCACTGCACCCAACAACTGGGATCGGCAATGTGGATCCAGAGCTTCACCGCGTCATCCGACCAGAACTCGACGCTGAGGGCATCGTCAATGTCGCGGGTGCTGGCATCATCGATGGTGTAGGTGTGGAGGTGGGTGAGATCCTGCCGCAGGTGGGGATCCCAGAAAGAGGGAGGCTGGCTGAGCAGGGCTTGGGTGTATCGCTCCACCGCCTTCGGGAACTGGGTTGGGATCCCGGTGAGGCGCAGGGCCAGGTTCTCGTGGCGGCTCCACAGGCCCAGGGCCACCAAAGCTTCAAAAGCCCCCTGCGGAGTGTCAGGAAACCCCATCAGCTCCAGCAGTTGCGAGGCCCGTTCCCGATCCGACGGGTTGAGATTGTAAGAGAGATCCTCGTGGCTGCGAATGGCTGCTGCTGCTCCCTGCAGGGCCAGGCGTTCCAGCACCTCCAGGCGGGCCCGCTCGGCAGGAGTCCAGGGATACCCTTGGCCGGGATGAGCCAGAGCCTCCCGCAGGTGGGCCTCAAACTCTGCTTGTTCCTGCTGCCGTTGTTGGGCGACGGCCATTTGATGGAGGATCTCCTTCACCTGAGCCGGAGTGCGGGGTTCGTAGCTTTCCCCCTTTTGCTTGAAGTAGGTGCGATCCTCGCTCAAGAGGCGATAGGCGGCATAGGTAGAGACCGGAGAATCATCAGAAAACAACAGCCGAGCCATCTCCGCCAAGCTCAGGGGCTGACGCTCCTCCTGCACCAGTTCCCAGGCCAACGCCAAACTTTCGGGATCCAACTTTGCCTGCACCGCCTGCCAAAAGCCGGGAATGTCGGAAGCCGTGAAGCTGGATCCCCCGTTCAAAGCAAAGGTAATCTGGCGAGGGTGAACACTATGAACCTGCCCGGAAGGCACCCCCAGCAGTAGGTTCTTCTTGCCCTCGGTGCCCTGAACCACTGCCAACACACGGTCGTTATTGTAACGAAACTCCACCAGTGTGCCCTTTTCCACCCGTTCTCCTTATGTGGGCTGTCGTCAGATTGCAGGCTTTCTTCCATTCTCCATCAGCTCTGTCCGCCTGCCTACCTGGAAACCCCAGCCAGAAGACATACGGACACTATGAACAGGTAGCAGATGTCAGATACATGGGTACTTAAGCATATAGATATATGACATATAGACATATGAGATACGGGTTCTCAGGTAGATTACGGCTATGTATTGGGTACTGCGAGTCTCAAGCAGAGGCCAGCTCTGCCAAGTTCCTGGGATGAGGTTACCAACTGGAGTCCCTAAACTGCGTAGAGATACTGTTGCCAACGTTTCCCAAGTATGTACTTCCACTTCCATGTGTGATATCCTAGGCTCTAGGGGTAAGGCACAGTTATCACGGACTGCTGCCTGATCTAGCGAACAAGAATCGGGCACTTACGGATTGTTTTCCTGCGGTGAAGATCCTCAAAGCAGGAGGGGTTGTGTTTTTTCCCTAGAGCTTCTTAGCACTCAACTTTTTAGCACTCATTAGCACTCAAAAGGTGAGCTGTGGACAACCCGAAGCGACTGTTGCTCATCGACGACGATCCGAACTTGATCCTTCTGGCAAAGGATTACTTGGAGTTTCGCGGCTACGAAGTGGTGGCGGCAAGCAACGGTCTGGAGGGGTTGGAAGCGATGCGCCATTTCACTCCAGACCTGATCATCTGCGATGTGATGATGCCGGAGATGGATGGCTACACCTTTGTGGAAACCATTCGCTCCAACAGTGCTACGGACTGGATACCTGTGATTTTTCTGTCGGCGCGTGGGCAAACGGCAGACCGGGTGCGCGGCCTGACCACAGGGGCAGATGTTTACATGGTCAAGCCCTTTGAGCCGGAAGAATTGGTGGCGCAGGTGGAATCTTCTCTCAAACATACCGAGCGCCTGTTACAAGTGCAGAATGTGGGCATTCAGCCGGTCATAAAACTGGATCGGGAAATTGAACTTACGCCAACGGAAACCAAGGTGATCCAGTACGTGGCCAGGGGCCTGTCCAACCGCGAGATTGCCGAAGTTCTTGGGGTGAGCCAGCGCACCGTTGAAAGCCACGTCAGCAACATGCTGGGCAAAACCGGCCTGCACAACCGCACAGAACTGGCCCGCTGGGCGATAGAAAGTGGTCTGGGCAAAAAACCGTTGTAATTCCCGCCACCCCTTTCAACGGCTGGAGAACTCTATCTCCTCGGCGCGATTGGAGATAGGGTAGTGAGCGCACTTGAAGGGCAAGGTAACTGGGGTGGGCAAGTCTTTTCAAAAATTGGCGGGGGAGGATCTGCTGGCCTTGCCCCAACGTACATTGGCCGCCGATTTTCACTGCGTTACCCAAAAACTGGGTCTAAAGCCCCGTCCTTCCAGGACAGTTTTTGCCCTGTTGTTGTCATTTTAAACAGGAATGAAACATTTCCGTTGCATTGCTTCCTAGCTCCTTTCTCCCTCTGGGACAGGATCTAAAGGTGATTGTGGAAGCGGCGTGGAACGTTTGGGCAGCAGCGGGGGTGTCTCAATCTAGTTTGAAATGACTATAGACCTGCAATGATATAGACCTGCAATGAAATAAACCCATGCTGGTCAGGGAAGCCAAACTCCTCAACGCCGCTCCAGCGCCATACCAAGCCTTGGATGAGGCCCTGCCCAGTTTGTCCGCAACCAATGCTTGCGTCACTGGATGGATGAGCGTGGTGTCAACAAAGCTGCCTTGTACTCCCGATGCAATGTTAACTTGGCAACTGGGATGGGTTTCCCCGCAAGGCTTCCAGGAAGGCAAATACTGCAGGCGGATGCAGCGCAGAGGCCAGAACGGCAGCCCCGATCACCCGCTCCAGTGGGATCGGCAGCCGGCGGATCTGGATCCCTTCGGGAATGGGAATGGCGGCCAAGCGGGGCAAGATGGCAGCCCCCAGACCCTGTGCCACCATGTTCACAATGGTGGAGTCTTCCTTCACCAAGTAGGCCACCTTGAGGGTTTGGTGAGCGGCTTCCCAGTGGTTCCGCACCGCGGTGGTGCATTCGGCGTAGTTGTAGAGAATGTAGGAAAAACGGGAAAGATCCTCCCAGGTCAAGGTTTCCGGCAGGGGCCCAAAACTCAGCGGAACCAACACAATGAATTCATCACGGGCGATCTCCCACGTCTGGAGATCCTCAGCAGCCCGCGGCAGGGGCAATAGACCAATATCCACCTGGCCCGATCGCAACAGATGTTCAACAGTGGCCGGATCTTCCTCTGTAAGGGTGAGGGTAATCTGGGGAAATTGTTGGCGGAAGCGGGCGATCGCCGGCGGCAGCAAATGGGTTGCAGCACTGCGAAAAGCGGCAACTCGCACATTTCCCCCCCGCAACCCTTTTTCCAGGTTGGCCTCATAATCCATTTGTTCCCGCAGTTGCAGCATTTTGCGAACATGGCGCAGCAGTCGCTCCCCCACCGGCGTCAGGCGCGCCCCAAAGCGACCGCGCACCAACAGGGTCACCCCCAGTTCTTCCTCCAGGCTGGCAATGGCCCGGCTCACCGCCGACTGGGAAATGTGCAATTGCAGAGCGGCATCGCTGAAATTTCCCCGCTCCACCACAGCCACCAGGGTTTGCAGTTGCGAGATGTTCATGGATCCCATCTATTCGATCTGCGCATAGATGTGATGCTATCTCAGGTTTGAACCCTCCGCCGCACCTGACTAAACTACGACATAGCTTCCCCTTCACACTGCGAAACAGCGGGAAACAGTGTGAAAACCTCTTTATCTTCCTGTCGTTGGTCAAGTGTCCCTATGTCGAGATCCATGTTTGCCCTGCTGCCATTCCATCAATTTCGAGATACTCCCGGCGTGCGTTTTTTTGACATCACGGTTGCGCGATCCAACGCCCGCGATTTGGTTTACCACGATGGGCCGGCCATCAGTCCCCCCAATAATCCTCAGGGCTATTGGCAGTTTTATATGCATCCACACCAAGAGGACAACCTACTGGCTCTATGGGGCGGACGGACGTTTTACCTGGTGAATTTTAGCTGGAGGGATCCCTTCCATATTGTGCGCCTGGAAGCGAATCGAGGTATTTTGCGCATTCCTCCCGGCACTTTTCACCGTTCCGTCTCCGATCCAGAGGGATCCATCGTATTGAACCAGGCGGTGCGCGACGAAAAAGCCATCTTGGAAAAAGAATTTCGCATCTACGACAGCAGCCGCATCCCCCGATTGCTGCAGGTGACCTCGGCGCCTGCACCTTTGCCCCGCATTTGTGCGTAAACTACCCGACTCCGACCGCTAAGCGGTACGGAGCGGGCTTTCAGTAGCCCTGAGCCTGTTCTGCTCTACCAGAGAACAAAACAAGCCCGGACCTCCAGGCTGGTTTACGGCAGCCCCCAAGAGCGCAATTACGTTTGCACCATTCAAGTCCGCATCTCCTTCCCATCCACAGTGCCCACACTTGAACGACTTACCACTGCGATAGGATTGCGCAGGGTCGGGATGGATGTGCAAACACCGGTGGCAGGTCTGCGACGTATAGGCAGGCGGAACAAGAATCAGAGAAACCCCTGCAGCCCTCGCCTTGTATTCCAGAAACTGACGTAGTTGGTAGAACGCCCAACTGTTGGCCCTGCGCCGCTCGGCTTTGCTGCGGGGTTGTTGATTGACCCTTTCCCGAATCCCTGTCAAGTCTTCCAGAGCAAGAGCGCTGTTGGTAGCTTTTGCCCTAGAGACAATAGCTTTGGAGATGCGATGATTGACCCACGTTTTTGCTACGCAACGCTGACGCGACTGAAAGCGTCTCTCCTTGCCAGACAGCCGTTGCAGCAGTTGACGGCATCTGCGCCGCGAACTGCGTGTGCCCTTACTGGCTTTGCGTTGGAGTGCCGCCCTCAATCGAGAGTAGTGGTCTCGGACTCGGTTCAACTGCTGTCCATTCCAGTTGTCCCCCTCTGACGTATGGGCAATATCTGTCCTTCCCAAGTCCACCCCCAGCACTCTACCCGTGCGTTGCGGTGGGGATGGCTCCGTTTCCACACAGATCTGAATAGAGTAGGAGCCGTCTTTACGCTTGACCAGAGTGGCAGATTTGGGATTGGAGCCCGCCAGCCGTTCTCTCTGGTAGCGGCCAATCGCCAGCTCAAAGCGCTCCCGACCCTCCACCGTGGTCAGCGACACCGACCAGTCTTTCTCGCGGAACGAAAAGATACGAGCGTCGTAGGTAGCGAAGCCACCCTTGAACGCTTTGACGGGGCGGTTTTTCTGTTGTGCCACCTTGCGAGCAGACGCTACCCGTCTGCATATCTGTTGAGCCAAGTTACTGGACAAGCCGAACTGGGCACGGATTTCGCGGTAGCACAGAGACTGGGGCTTAACGGCGTTGGCGACTTTCTCGGGTGTGTTTTGGTTGACCCAGTTCAAGGCTTGGCCAAAAGCCTCCAAAGTCGCGTCCAATTTGGCGGCTTGCGACTGGGACACCTTGAGCTTGCAGGATACGGTCAGGACTTGGGTCATAGTTCTATTGTAACCTCGCATTCCTCCCGGCACTGACCCTACGGGTACAGTGCGGGGCTCCTGCGATTTCTAGCTGAAGCTAGAGTAAAGATGGGTGCTGGGGGATCGACCAATGCTCTCTCTGGAGCGCAAGGGCATAGCGGATAGCTCGCTCAATTTGGCGGAGTACATCGACCATACTCTGCTGTTGCCGATGGTTACTCCAGAACAGATTGACCAGGGGTGTGAGATTGCCTTGCGCTATGGCTTCCCCACTTTTTGTGTTCCTCCTTGCTACGTGCCGCGGGTGGTGGAGCGGCTGCACGGATCCCCGGTCAAGGTGAGCACGGTGGTGGGGTTTCCCCTGGGCACAACCACTGCAGAGGCCAAGCTTTACGAGGCCCAACTGGCGGTGGAGCAGGGGTGCCGGGAGCTGGATGTCCGCATCAACTTGGCTTGGCTCAAGGCGGGAGAGCTGGATCGCCTCCATGCCGAGATTGCCCAACTGGTGGAAGAAACGGGGGTCTGCATCAAGGCCATTTTGGAAACGGCTCTGCTGACCGAGGAGGAGAAAAAGCTGGCCGGGGAGATTTGTATCGATGCGGGGGCGGCTTTTCTGATGACTTCCACCGGCTGGATGGGGGGGGCGACGCCGGCAGATGTGCAACTGTTGTGGCAACTCAGCCGCGGCAAAGTGGGGGTGAAAGCGTCGGGCGGCATTCGCACGGTGGCTCAAGCAGAGGCCATGATCCAGGCGGGGGCCAGCCGTATCGGCACCTCTTGGGGGCTGGAGCTGATGCAAGAGCTGCGAGCCAGAGGAACCCCATGAGTGGCCGCACCTATCGGGTTACGGGCATCAACCTGAAAGGGATCCCCCTGGGAGAGGCGGATCGGATTGTAACCATCTTGACTCGCGAGCAAGGGTTGATCCGGGCAGTGGCCAAGGGATCCCGTAAGCAGCCTTCCAAGCTGGGCGGGCGGATGGAGCCTTTTGTCATCAACGACTTGCTGATGGTGCGGGGGCGCTGGTCTGCCCAAGCAGATACCTCCCAGCGTTTACAGCGCATTGTCCAAGCGGAAACCCTCCAGACTTTTCCCCGCCTCAGCCGCAGCTTAGCCCATCTCACGGCAGCGCAGTACTTGGCGGAGGTGGCTCTGCAGTTGGCCTTGCCCGATCAAGCTCAGGAAGAGCTGTTTGTGGTGTTGGTCGAACACTTGGAACGCATCGAGCGGGCTGCTTCGGAACGGGCCGTTTTGCCCTTGCTCACCCACGGGTTGTACCACCTCCTGGCGTTGGCGGGGTTCGCCCCTCAGGTGCAGGCTTGTTACTTCTGTCAAGGGGAGTTGGTCGACGGCGTTTTTTTCAGCCCCCAATGGGGTGGCTTGATCTGTGATCCCTGCCGGGTGGCCCAGCGGCCCAGCCCGATTGCCTGGGTCTCCGCTTCTGCCTTACGTGCCTTGGGATCCCTGCCCAGCTCCACACTGCCTCTGCCTGAGGATTCGCTGCCTTTGGCTGCTTGGCTGGAGGCAGAACGTCTGTTACGGCGCGTTTTGGAGCATCATACGGATCGAGAAATCCGTTCCGCCGAGCTATTGGCCAGTTGCTACGCTGTTCCCACCGCAAACGGCCAGGGATCCCCGGCTTTTCCTGAGGGACATCCCAAAACATGGGCATCGGCCTGAAAAAGTTGTGAAGGTATGTATCAAGTCCGGCCCAATAGCCGCAAAATAGAGCATCGAGGCGGGTTGGCAGCCGATTTTGGATGATAAATTAGGTTATGGAAAGTAACTTCTTACGAAGGCCTCTCAGGTTTGAGCAATGTTTTTTGGGGAGGAGTGCCTTGCACCAGGTACTGGACAGCATCATCAGGTGGGATTGAAGTTGGAGCTTTTAACAAGATTGAATCCACTGCCGAGAGGGCCTTCTGTTTTGTGCTTGTTTCCCGGAGCTGCATCCCTGAGGTGCGGCTTTGGTTAATTGCAGATGATTGCTTGTGAGTGTTCAATTTCCTCGGTGAGTCTGCCCAACTGAGGAGCAGCCCCTGAGGTTCCTGCATCCGCCCAACTCAAGATAGCGCCCACCTTAGTTCTTTTTCAGATCTCTCTTTTACCGAGTACCGTTAGAAGTTCAGGAGTTGCAGCACCGTGGAAGCACAGCGTAAGGAACGGATTCTGGTGGTCGATGATGAGGCCAGCATTCGACGCATCTTGGAAACCCGTCTGTCCATGATCGGATACGATGTGGTCACAGCTTCGGACGGCGAGGAGGCGCTGGAGGTTTTCCACAAGCAGGATCCCGACCTGGTGGTGCTGGATGTGATGATGCCGAAGCTGGATGGCTATGGGGTTTGCCAGGAGCTGCGCAAAGAATCCGACATCCCCATCATCATGCTGACGGCGCTGGGAGATGTAGCCGACCGTATCACAGGGCTGGAGCTGGGGGCAGACGACTATGTGGTCAAGCCCTTTTCGCCCAAGGAGCTGGAAGCTCGCATTCGGTCGGTGTTGCGCCGGGTGGCGCGGTCGGCCCACGATGGGATCCCCAGTTCTGGGGTGATTCAAGTGGGGGATATTCGCATCGATACCAACAAGCGGCAGGTCTACAAACGGGACGAGCGCATTCGCCTGACGGGGATGGAGTTTAGTCTGCTGGAGTTGTTGGTCAGTCGGTCGGGGGAGCCTTTTTCCCGCTCCGAGATTTTGCAAGAGGTGTGGGGCTATACCCCGGAGCGCCATGTGGATACGCGGGTGGTGGATGTCCACATCTCGCGGCTGCGGGCCAAGCTGGAGGATGACCCCAGCAACCCAGAGCTGATCCTGACGGCCCGAGGCACCGGCTATCTGTTTCAGCGCATCGTTCAGGGAGAGGAACAGGCACGGTCTTGAGAGGGGATCCCTCGCAACTTCTCTTCAAGAGCGGCCTGCACCCGCCTCAACACGCCAACCCAGTCTCCCGGTGTGTCTTGTCGAAACAGTCGCATCACCCCGGGGTACCAGGGGCTATCTTCTCGATGGAGCAGCCAGCGCCAATCGGCGGCAAAGGGCAGCAGCACCCATACCGGCTTGCCCATCGCCCCGGCCAAATGAGCAACGGCTGTATCAACGCTGATCACCAGATCCAACTGGGCAACGGCTGCGGCTGTATCGACAAAACTGCGGAAACGGGATCCCAGCTCCAACACTTGGTGCTGCTCCAATAGGGATCCCACCGGGTGAGGACTCTGTCCGAGTGGCGCGGACAGATCTTCCCCCACCTGCAGGCTAACCCACTGGATGGAAGGCCCATGCAAGTGTTGGAGCAACAGATTCAGAGGGCAACTTTTCAGCCTTTGTACGCGGTTGAGCTCAGGATGGGCACGCCGACCGCTGGCCCACACCAGCCCCACCTTCATCCGCTCCTGGGAAAGCTCCGGCCAGTCTTCCCGCCAGGAGAGGCTCAAAGGGATCTGCGGCCCGCCGGCATGAACGGGATAGACAAGATAGGGGATGCGGGCCGGGATCGTCTCCAGAGTGGTGCCCAACCGCTGCGGCAAGCTGAGCAAGGGCAGATGGCAATCGAAAGAGGGCAAGGGATCCGTTTCCGAGATCACCTGCACCTGGGGAAGGGGGAAGCACCCTCTGAACAGCTCGACAAGGGATCCCTGACAGCGGAGGCAGATTTGCGCTTGGGGATGGGCCTCGGCCAGCAGCGGCAGGTAGCGCACAAACTGAAGCGTGTCCCCCAACCCTTGTTCGGCGTAGATCAGCAGGGTCTGGCGGCCCAGAGGGGATCCCGTCCACAGAGGCGAAAGAAAGCGCGGGTAGGTCGCCCCTTGTCGCTGCAGCCGCCATTCGTATTCCCGCCACCCCTCCTCGTAGCGGCCCAGGGTCAGCAAAGCCGTGCCCAGGTTGTAGTGGATCTCCGGCCAGTGGGGGGCCAGTTGTAAGCCGCGCCGATAAGCCTCAATAGCCCCTTCCAGCCGGTTTTGTTCTTGCAGGATGGTGCCCAAGTTGTTGTGGGGCTGGGCGTCCCTCGGCAACAGCGAGATGGCCCGTTGCAGACAATCGGCGGCCTCTTCCAGGCGATCTTGCAGGTGCAGGCAATGGCCGAGGTTAACGAGAATTCGCCCCTCCTGGGGTGCGAGGGCAAGAGCTTGGCGAAACCAGCTTTCGGCTTCCCCAGCTTGGCCATCGAGCATCAGGGCATTCCCCAAAGCTGCCAGAGCATAAACCTGGGGAGGCTGGGCTGCTGCTGCCTGCCGTAGCGCCGCAATCGCTGGGGCCAATTTCCCCAAGGTAAGCCAACAACTGCCCAATCGGAAAAGCAATTGCCCATCACCGGGCGCAAAGGCCAGGCCCTGTTCATAGGCTCGCGCCGCTTCCTCAGGGTTGCCGAGCTGCATCCAGGCATCGCCCAGATCCTGCCAGGCCGGCACCCAATCCCCCCGCAGGTGCAGAGCCAGTTGCAAGGGGGTCAAAGCTTGGCGGGGATCCCCCATCTGGAGATAAAGGGATCCCAGCAACGCCTGAGCGGCGAACAAACGCGGCTGGGTGCGGGTAAGCTGCCGGCAGAGGTGCAGAGCAGTCTTCAGATCCCCCGCCTGTCGGTAGCGTTGAACCAACGCCAGAGCCGCCTGCGAAGAGGATGGGATCTCGGATCCCCGCTCTGGATCCTGTGACTCAGCCGCTTGCCGATTGTCTTTCCCTCGCCCAAAGCCCCGTGGCACGTCTTTGCCTGATACATTTACGCTGAACACTGCTGAACATCACTGTTCAACTATGCAGCGATAGCATTCTGTTTGTTTCCATTCGCGTTAGCGGGACGGAG